>JBBQTZ010000316.1:0-4384 GCA_038234405.1 Chitinophagales bacterium | reverse complement strand
TGAATCCGCATTGTTGGTAATAATTGAACAAAGCATCATTATCACCCCATGTATCGATGCGTAAAAAATTAAAAATTTTTACTTTGCCAAGTTGTTTCCCTCACTCAATTATTTTTTCTACAAATTTCTTCCCTCTAAAATTTGGGTTCGTACCAATGCTATAAAAAAATAAACAGCCTTATTTATATTTTTTTCTTTCCAGGTGCTTTCATCTTCAAAAGTTATCGCAAACACACAAGCCACTTCATCGTTTACCATTATTTTCTATTGGCGGTTTTCTGTATTTTTTTTCTTTATTTTTTTTTCTTCAATTTTTTTTTCTTCAATTTTTTTTTCAGTCAATTTTTTTTTCAGTCAATTCTTTCTCGAAACTTTTTCAGGGTTTATTAAATTTTGTTTGTTGAAATTGAATTGCCAACGCATAAAATTCAACTATTGTATTACAATCGGCTAATGTGCTTGCAATTATTTTTACCATTGGCAACGTTTAATACAAACTTTTTGCTGCAAAGGCATCTATCTCGGTTTTCATTGCCTGCAAATAATCAATATCATCAAACCCATTGGTCATGTTGTGCTTTTTGTAAGTATTGATCACAAAAGACTCTTGCTGTCCCGTGGTAAGTATAGTAATGGTTTGGTTGGGAAGATTGATTTCCAATTCAGTTGTTGGATCTGCTTCTGCAGCAGTAAATATTTTATCCAGAAACTCCGGACTAACCTGTACCGGAAGAATACCAATATTGAGTGAATTGCCTTTAAAAATATCAGCAAAAAAACTGGATACCACACAGCGGAAACCGTAATCGTAAATAGCCCATGCAGCATGCTCACGGCTGCTGCCGCTACCAAAGTTTTTACCACCAACCAAAATTTTGCCAGTGTAAATAGGGTTGTTGAGTACAAAATCCTGTTTAGGTGTGTTATCTGCATTGTACCGCCAATCTCTAAAAAGGTTATCGCCAAAACCAGTACGCTCGGTAGCTTTTAAAAAACGGGCAGGGATGATTTGATCCGTATCTACATTTTCAATTGGTAAAGGAACGATGGTACTTTGTAGTACGGTGAATTTATCGTAAGCCATTGTTGTATCTGATTTATAATGGTAATGTATGGTTGCTTAATGATGATAGTATAGTCTGCTGAAAGCTGTTTATAGAAAGTCTCTTGGATCGGTTACTACCCCAGATACAGCCGCTGCAGCCGCTACCAGTGGGCTTGCCAGCAAAGTTCTGCTGCCTGGCCCCTGTCTGCCTTCAAAATTTCTGTTGCTGGTACTTACCGCATATTTGCCAGCAGGAATTTTATCATCGTTCATTGCCAGGCATGCTGAGCAACCAGGCTGCCGGAGTTCAAAACCAGCCTCAGTTAAAATATTTAAAATACCTTCTTCTTTTATCTGGCTTTCTACAATATGCGAACCAGGCACCAGCCATGCGGTAATATTGTCTGCTTTTTTACGACCCTTTACAATAGAGGCAAATGCTCTAAAATCTTCAATGCGGCCATTGGTACAGCTTCCTAAAAAAACGTAATCTACTTTTTTGCCGATAATTTTTTCGTCTTCTGCAAAACCCATGTACTCGAGCGATTTTTTGTAAGATGCATCGCCATCTTTTACATTTGCTGCTAAAGGAATATTTTTTGAAATACCGGTACCCAATCCAGGGTTGGTACCGTAAGTAATTTGAGGTTCAATTTCAGCAGCATCGTAGGTTAACTCAAGGTCGAATGCAGCGTCAGCATCTGTTTGTAAGGTTTTCCAGTGCACCAGGGCCTCATCCCATGCGGCACCTTTAGGCGCTTTTTCACGCCCGTTTAAGTAAGCAAAAGTGGTTTCATCCGGAGCAATCATTCCGCCACGGGCTCCCATTTCTATAGATAGATTACAAACAGTCATTCGGCCTTCCATGCTCATGCTTTCAAATACTTCCCCCGCAAACTCAATAAAATAACCGGTAGCACCACTTGCAGAAATTTTAGAAAGGATAAACAAGGGAACATCTTTAGCAACAACACCTTTGCCTAATTTACCATTGATGGTAATACGCATCTTTTTTGGCTTGGGCTGCATAATACATTGAGAAGAAAGTACCATCTCTACTTCAGAAGTGCCAATTCCAAACGCAATAGCTCCAAAGGCACCGTGGGTAGAAGTGTGAGAATCTCCGCAAACAATCGTCATGCCTGGTAATGTAATGCCGTTTTCAGGACCAACTACGTGTACAATGCCATTTTTAGGATTACCCAAACCCCAATGAGAAATACCGTATTTAGCCGTATTATCTTCCAGCGCTTTTAACTGATTGGCAGAAAGTGCATCTGTAACTGGCAAATGTTGGTTGATGGTTGGTGTATTATGATCGGCTGTAGCAAAGGTTTTTTCTGGAAACAATACCGATACGCCCCTGTTTTTAAGACCAAGAAAAGCTACAGGGCTCGTTACTTCGTGAATAAAATGCCTGTCTATAAAAAAAACATCCGGTCCATCTTCTATCTTTCTTACCACGTGTGCGTCCCACACTTTATCAAATAAGGTGTTTGCTGTATTGCTCATTTATTTAAATTTAAAAAACTGATTAACATATTTTTAAAATAGGACTGCAAAATTCGCTAAAATAAAGTGAATAGTTATTTATTTTTAGAAATTTATTTGCAACTGAACTTCTTTGTTGGATATTTACAAAAGCCAGGTTTAAGGGGGAGAGGATTCAATAAGTAAATTAATTTGAGTTTTATATGAGGTAGTAGATAAACTAAGCTTTATCGATTAAATGTAAATGAAGCAGCAATTTTGAGCTAGTGCTGTTCTACTTATTCATTAAAAAATGGAAAAGAACCAAGGCTGCTGTTGAACAGTAAAGTAACCCTTATCTTATTCTAATCTTTCAAAACGTGTTCAATTCAACAGCTTTCACCCTTTAACAACTATATTTTAGGAGGTCTCAAATCATCCACACCAATTCTATTAATGTCGTCTTCCATACCATCGGGCATTTTTTCGAGCAAATTGCGAATAAACAGGTAGCCGCCAAATGCGCTAAACAAGCCTGTACCAAGCACGGCATACAAATTAGCAGTACCAAATAAGGAGATGCCGAGTATAACGCCAATAAACTCAGCCACTATCCACGCAATAACTGTTTTTAACCACCATCTTTTTTCCGGCAACCCTTTTTTAATTGCCAGCCTGCCATTGGTTCTGCAAAGAAAAAAAAGTGCAATTATTTCTATCATACAATTTTAATTTTTAGGCTATAATAAAAACCGAAGATTGCAAGCCTCGATTTTTTATATAGTTGTTATACTAAATCTATATCAAAATTTACCAGTTGCACAAATTCTGCAATTCTGGTATCAATATCAGCTTTTGTAATTTCTTTAAGGCGGTTAGGGCCAAATTTTTCTACACAAAAACTTGCCATTGCACTACCCACAATAATAGCTGTTTTCATGTTGCTAAAGCTAATGTCTTTTGTTTTAGCAATATGGCCAATAAAGCCACCAGCGAAGGTATCGCCAGCGCCAGTTGGGTCAAAAACATCCTCCAGCGGCAGGGCCGGTGCAAAAAATACGTGGCTTTCGTTAAAAAGTAAAGCACCATGTTCGCCTTTTTTAATAATTAGAAATTTAGGCCCCATTTCCATAATATTTTTTGCAGCTTTTACCAGGCTGTATTCGCCACTCAATTGCCTTGCTTCTGCATCATTTACCATCAGTACATCTACTTTTTTTAGTACTTCTTTCAGTCCATCAAGGGCTATATCCATCCAAAAGTTCATGGTATCCATCACTACCAGCTTTGGCCTTTCAGTAAGCTGGTTAATAATGCTTAATTGAATATCAGGACTAAGATTGCCCAGCATTAAAAACTCGGCACCCTGGTAACTTTGCGGCACTACCGGCTTAAAGTCGGCTAGTACGTTAAGGTCCGTTACAAGCGTGTCCCTGCTATTCATATCCTCATGGTATTTACCACTCCAGAAAAATGATTTTTTATCAGCCACTACTTCTACACCATCCAGTTCTACACCACGGCTATTTAGTTCATCGAGCTCTTCCTTCGGAAAATCGTAGCCAATAATAGAAATTTGCTTAATAGGCGTTATAAAATGAGCGGCAGCATAGGCTACATAAATGCCGGAGCCCCCTACTATTTTATCTATTTTTCCAAAAGGTGTTTCAATGGCATCAAAAGCCATGGTACCTACAGATATTACTGACATGTGCTGGTGGTTTAGTTTTTTTTGAACGCTGCAAAAGTAATGGATTGAAGGCTGTTATAGGCATATACATCCTTAATTTGTAAATGCCGCAAGCCAAACGGCTGCACAATATTTTTTTTGGGCTCTTAACTTTGGTAAATATGGCAGTTTTGGTTCGG
>JBBQTZ010000315.1:0-4422 GCA_038234405.1 Chitinophagales bacterium | reverse complement strand
CGTTGATCGTACCTTGGTGTAATATTTTTTAGTTTAGGAAAAACCCATATTTGAAAAAGGGTGACAGGTTCTGTAGCAGATGCATTAGCTTCGGAATGCTGTACGCCGGTGCCAGCACTCATTATTTGTACATCACCAGCTTTGATAATTCCTTCGCCACCAGTGCTGTCTTTATGTTGCAATGCACCGGTAAATGGAATGGTTACAATTTCCATGTTATCATGTGGATGGGTTTGAAACTTACCACCGCCTGCAATAAAATCATCGTTTAATACCCGAAGTAATCCAAAATGAACTTTCTCCGGATGGTGATAATTACTAAAACTAAAATAGTAATTCGGCTTTAGCCAACCATAATCCGCACTGCCCCTGTCTGCTGCTTTGTACAAAATGCTTTTCATTGTTTTTTGTTTAGTTAATGTTTAGACATCAAATTGAAAGCCAGTTTTGTTAACTGACAAAATAACAACAAAATTTTTTTGAAAGAAGGGGTATAATAAATATTTACTATTGTAAATGCCAACGGGGACCAACCAAAAATTGGCTATATTATTTTCAAAATCGGTATTAATTAAAACTTGTTAATTCGTTATAATCTAAAGGTATAGAAGTGTCATCCTCTCTCTGTTGGTTATATTCTACAATAAAATTATTTCTTCCTTCACCTGTTATTATCAATAAAAATCTTTGCTGAGAAAGCTCTAACAGGCTTAAAAAAAGAAACAGCGCATGTATCCTGTTTTCGCAAACTTCAAATATTTTTTCGAAAGAAGTAGTGGTTTCAGTTTGGCAGTGGGTAAGCATATAATCACGGCATTGTTCTATACTATAATTATATTGAACAACAGTATGTACCGGTTTATTATTTTTTTCGTGTAAGCGCTGCACTACTTTTTCAAATGCTTTCATCAGTTTAAAAAGTGTAACAGCTTGTATTTCAGTTCCTTCTCCAGCTTCTTCACCAATTTGTACCAGTTCTTTATGTAGGTTGCCACGCTTAAACATCAGTTGCCTTGTTTCTTCCAATACTGCCATTTGTACTGAAGCTTCTTTAAAGCGCTTATATTCTAAAATTTTATTGATTAATTCTTGCCGGGGGTCAATCTCGTTTCCATGATCATCAATTTCTTTGCGTGGTAGTAGCATTTTTGCCTTAATACGCATTAAAGTGCTGATGAAGAGAATAAATTCGCTGCTCAGTTCAATATTCAACTTTTCTGATTGGTGAATAAAATCTAAAAAATCGTTGGTTATTTTAGTAATAGGTATGTTGTAGATATCAAGTTCGTCTCTTTCTATAAAAAATAATAGCAAATCGAAAGGCCCTTCAAATTGGTCTAGTTTTATTTGATAAGATTTGTTTGTCAATGCTGGTAAATATTAAAGTATAAAAAAAATCTCCCGTTGATAGCGGGAGAATTGCAAATGTATAAATAAGTTGATAAGGATTATAACTTGTATGCAAAGCCAACTCCAAATGTGGATAATAACTGCAAACCAAGCGCACTTGATGGCCGGGTAGGATTTTTAACATCGTCATCGTACAGCATATCTAATGTATAGCTTATGTTGAAATATTTACTAATTTTTACCTTAAATTGATTGGTCCAAAAAACATCCACATTAGCAATATTTTTTAAGTAATTAGCATATAAATCCAGCTTGCTGTAATAGCCCACATTTTTAAGTATATCTTTTTTTACAGTAGCGGTAACAAAAGCACCAAATTCACCTCTGTTACCGGTTGCAGGGTTTACACCATACAAGGTTGCTAAAGGGGTTTCTACTTTTCCATTAAAAATACCCCCTTGTCCTAAGTAACTATAGGCGCCATTAGAAACAATCGTCCAGCGGGCAGATAATGGCGATGCAAATAAAGAAAACCATTCAGCAGGTTTCCACTCAATACCCGGCGCTACAATTATATAAGCGGGAGCAAAAAAGCCTGAGTTTCTTCTTTTTTCTGTTGTACCAAGATAGTCGTACTCAAAACCACTAGATAATTGTGAACGCAGTTGGCCTAAAATGGTTAAGGTTGATTTTGTCCATTTTTGCGGTTTATACCCATACTTAGATGTAAAATCCAGCCGGTCGTTAACTTTTCTTACGCCCAAAGAGGTGGTATTTACTAAAGCATAATTTACATCGAGCAAATTATCCCAGGTATTTTTACCCCATTTTCTACTGGCAAAAGCATTTAAGGAAGTTGCAAGTGATAGAGAAAATTTATCTCCGCCGGCAGCTATCCAGTTACTATTGCCAATTTGAGTAAGATTCACGTTAAAGTTGGCCCCATGTGTCCAGCCATTTTTATTTGGTTTTTTAGCGGTATCTGTATCTATTGTTTGTATAGCAGTAGCTTTTAATTGTTGAATGGTTTCATCCTGTGCACTACAATTTATTACGATTGCAGTAAATGCAATTATTACAAAAATTATCTTCATTTTAGTTAGTTTTTTCAATACAAAAGCCATCAAAATGTTGATAGCCGCTGCGAAAATAGGGGATAATTCTTACTTCTTTACTTCATCTAATATTTGGGCAAGAAGCTTATCTGTAGAAGAAGGTTCGGCGGGTACCACTACTACTTCTTCTTTCTTATTTAATTTGTTAATTGCTTTAATAACTATGAACAGTACAATTGCAATTACAAAAAACTTGATAATTGCTGCTAAAAATTTGCCATATTTAATGGTGCCCCACATAAGTTTATCAAGGTCTTCTACTTTGGCAGCTTTTAGTGCCGGCGTCAGTAGCATTGGTGTTATTACATCATCTACAAGGGAAGATACAATGGCACCAAATGCGCCACCAATTACTACAGCAACTGCCAACTCTACAATATTACCTTTTAGGGCAAAATCTTTAAATTCTTTAATAAATCCCATACAAAATGTTTTAAATAGTTAAAAGGATGATTTTGTTGCTAAAATAGGCACAAAAAGCAAGTTTGCAAATTGTTTATTTCCTTTTTTTAAAGGTGATATTCAGCTTTATATAAAAGCGCTGTTTTTATTTGTTTGTTGATTTTTAAACTAATAACAACAACTTTGCGGCGTGAATAAAACAATAAATGATTGGTTGCTATTTTTTTTGTTATCTATAATATGGGGTAGTAGTTTCATCTTAATTAAAATTGGTTTAAATAATCAATTGAGTGCTTACCAGGTTGCAGCTATCAGAATAACATCTGCCGGTTTGGTGCTATCGCCTATTGCCTTTGGAGCATGTAGAAAAATACCAGTTGGCAAACTACAATATGTTTTGTTATCGGGTTTGCTAGGTAGTTTTATACCTGCTTTTTTATTTTGTATTGCCGAGGAAGAAATAGACAGTTCACTTGCCGGCATGCTTAATTGCCTTACACCTATTTTTGTAATAGTTATTGGTGCTCTTTTTTTTAAAATCAAAACCAGTACAAACAAAATTATTGGAGTTATAGTAGCATTTGTTGGCAGTGTTTTGTTGGTAATTAGCAATGGGCACATGCAGGAAAGCCGCCACTTATTATATTTATCACTTATTGTATTAGCCACTGTTTTTTATGCAATAAATGTTCAACTCGTTAGCCGGCATTTATCTGCCATTCCTTCTTTGCAAATAGCAGCCGTTGCGCTTACTTTCATTGCCATTCCGGCAAGCATTATACTTGTAGCTACAGGATATTTTTCACTTTCTTTTACCTCCTCAACTTTTGTAGTGGCAACTAGTGCAGGCATTGTATTGGGTATATTGGGCACTGCAATAGCTACTATTATGTTTTATGCGTTGGTAAAAAGTGCCGGTGGTTTATTTGCAAGTATGGTTACTTACGGAATTCCATTTGTTGCCATTAGCTGGGGTATTTACTATAAAGAGGGTTTTAGCCTGGTAAAAACTGGTTGTCTGCTGATTATTTTATTTGGAATATACATTGCCAATAAAAAAGTTGATATTTAATTTACCCGGTTTTTGCAGTATAAAGGCTGTTTAAGCTTCTTCTAAAAACTTTTGCTATAGTATGGCTAAGCATTTGGGATTTTTTTTGAGCACCATCGTTTACAAGTGCTTCTGTAAAAAAATAACCTGAAATCCTTATATTTATTTTCCTGAATTCACTTAAAATAATAGCTCTTTTTAAAAAATTTAGTAATAAAATTTGGGTTAACCGCAAAGCAGGGAGTGCATGTAGTTTACCCAAAGATTATTGCAATGCTTCAATTGAGCTAAACGTAAACGGAGCTTCGGGTTAATTATACCTGGTTTAACTGGCGCAAAAAGAGTGAATAGAATTTACACAGTTATTATTGCAAAGGTTAAATTGAGCGAAAGGAAAATTGAGTTTTGGATTATTTACACCTGGTTTAAATGGCGCAAATACAATAAATAGAGTTTACACAAATATTAATAAAATAATTTAATTGAGCGAAAGGGAAATTGAGT
>JBBQTZ010000314.1:0-4496 GCA_038234405.1 Chitinophagales bacterium | reverse complement strand
GACCTATCAACTTGAAATTTTTATATCAACTAATTGAGTTTATAAAAACTGGCAAGTGGGTTTAATAACTTTAGTAGAAAAGAAATTCTGGCAGGATAAGATAATTGTGGTTCGAAAAAAGTTGGTTGTTCCGAAAGCGATCGTCTCTTTCTTGTGTGCTATTGTTACTATTCTATATTGCTCTGCAACTTTGAATAAACTGCAGTATCCCCAAATTTGCCATTGAAAAAAAAATTTTCCTTAAAGTAACCTTCTTTGATGAAGCCGGCACTTATTAAAATGGCCGCTGATGCTGTGTTTTCGGGATTGATTTGCGCTCCAATGCTATGCAATTTCAATTTATTAAATGAATAATTTATCACAGCATTCAACGCCTTTTTCATAATACCTTGTTGCCAAAATTCAGGTTGCAGCATGTACCCTATTTCCGCACGGTAATGTTCTTTAATTAATCGCCAGCAATCAATGGTGCCAATCAGCGTTTCCGGTTTATTGTTCAATGCAATGGCCCAGGCAATGCCATCATTGATATTGAGTAATTGAACAATCCGGTTAATGAATGCTTCCGCATCTGCAATACTGGCAGCCCTTTCTTTATCAATAAACTGCATCACACGTTCATCACTTCTCAATCGAAAAATTTCAGGGGCATCTTTATGAGTAATACGCCGCAGCAGTAGCCGGTTGGTTTGTATCTCCGGAAAATTGGAAAAATCGGGTTGTAGCATTTAGTTGTTTTAAAATGGGAAAATAAGTAATTATTGGCTGCTGGAGAAATCCGAAAAATTTGCAATGCAGAATTATATATTTAGATGATTGATGCGACGGGCACTAACCTTTTTAAAAAATTCCTAAAAATTCTATCCTATTGCTACCAGCAATTTTAGTTATTAAAAAGTACAGTAAAATGATCCACATAATCAACAGCAACCACCGCAAACTCAAGGATGCTGACAGAAATAAATATTTACACTACATTTAACGCTTATTGCAATAATATGAACCAAAAGATATTTCAACGGTTGCACAGCGAAGGCCTTATTGCTGATGACAGCTTTGCCAATATAAAAACGAAACAGGAGCATCCATTGCTATCCGTTTATTGGGAGATTAAAACCTTGCTTTACGCCGGCGTATTATTACTAAGTGGCGGCTTAGGTATTTTGGTGTACAAAAATATTGACACCATTGGCCACCAGGTGATATTGCTCATTATTGCGTTGGTTTGCGGTGCTTGTTTTTTCTATTGTTTTAAAAACAAAAAAGCGTTTTCTATTAACCGGGTTATGGCACCTAATACCTTATTCGACTATATTTTACTATTGGCCTGTTGCACCTTTATCATCTTAATTGGGTACCTGCAGTTTCAATACCAGTTGTTTGGTAACCGATACGGATTGGCGAGCTTTTTTCCGATGGTGGTATTGTTTTTTTCTGCGTATTATTTCGATCATCTCGGCTTATTAACCATGGCCATCGTTAATTTTGCCGGTTGGCTCGGTATCACGGTAACCCCGGTTAGTGTGCTAACTGCCAATGATTTCAACAACAGCCGAATCATTTTCACCGGCCTTGCATTGGGTGTGCTATTAATAGCGATGGCATGGACTACCCGGAATAGGAAAATAAAGCAACATTTTGAATTGACCTATGCCAATTTTGGTACACATATTTTGTTGATCTCCTGCCTCTCGGCGATGTTTCATTTTGATAGCGTTTACCTGCTTTGGTTTGTATTGCTGGCCGTGCTGATTTTCTATTTTTACAACAAGGCAATGGCAGATAAATCCTTTTATTTTGTCCTCATTACAACGCTGTATGCGTATATCGGTTTCACTTATGTGGTGTTTAACGTACTCGATAAAATCGGCGGCTTTAATGAATCTATTTTGTATATCGGTTTTTTATATTTCATCTTTTCCGGCATTGGCCTTATACTATTTTTAATGCGGACCAATAAAAAAATAAAAGTAGTATGATTGCTTATTCTATAACAGCCATTCACCATCTATTTATTCGGGAGCAAGCCGCCGAAGCGTTGGATCAACAGTATTTGCCACAAGCGGAATACGATGCTATCCTCACTAGTTATCCGGTCAATTTTTATACGCCCAATTTATTTATCCGGATTGGGTTATTGATACTAACCTTTGTAATCCAGTTGTTTTCTTTTGGAATTGGCGTATTGCTATTTCAAAGTTTATCGGATATATTTCTTTCCGGGTTGGCTATATCTTTTGCGCTGCTGGTATATGTAGCGCTGGAGTATATGGTAAAAACCAACAAACATTTCCGGTCTGGTGTAGATGATGCATTGCTGTGGGGAGCCGCAGGTGCATTGTTTGGTGGAATCAGCTACCTCACCAAAGCAGGCGACCTTGCCAACTGCATGCTGGTTTTTATCATTGCATTGTATGGGGCCATTCGTTTTGCAGACCGGCTCATGAGTCTTACTGCCTATATTGCTTTGCTGGGCATTGTCTTTTTTGCCTGTAGTAAACTCGGACCATTTGTAAAAAACTTCCTGCCTTTTGTAATAATGGGTATCTCTGCGTTAGTTTATTTTTTGGTGAAACGACTCAATTCTTTTACAGACAATTACCTTTATCACCAATGCCTGTCCATCATTTCAATTGCTACCATGCTGGGGTTTTATGCTGGTGGTAATTATTTTATTGTAAGGGAATTAAGCAATGAGCTATTTAATTTAAACCTTGCTCCCGGTGAATCTATTCCATTTGGCTGGCTATTTTGGGTGTTTACTTTTATCATTCCGGTGATATATCTTGGCAGGGGGCTTCAGCAAAAAAGCAGCGTTAAAATACGGGTTGGTTTACTGTTGATTGCAGCCATTGTTTTTACAGTGCGCCACTACCATTCCATTCTTGCCATTGAAATCTGTATGAGCCTCGCAGGCATTGTGTTGATAGTAATTGCCTACAGTTTAACCAGGTATTTAAAAAGTCCAAAACATGGGTTTACCAATATCAATATTGGTTCAGCCAATAAAGAGGCTACATCACAAATTGAATCGTTGTTAGTCGCATCTACCTTCAACAGTCAACCGGCTGATGTTGGCAACACCAACTTTGGTGGAGGCAATTTTGGCGGTGGCGGGAGTAATGGTGAATTTTAAACCACCATACCGGAAATGTAATCCATAACACTACCAGCAATTCTAATAAAAGAAAAAGCGATGGTATTCCTTTTACCAACCACAGGTAAACTTTACAAAACGTGAAAATAGTTAAACAACCAACCTGACGGTTTTTGCAAGTTGTTACAGCGGATAGTAATTTACCCTCAGAATGCCGTCACCCATTACAGCGATCAAGCCTTGCTTGATGCGCCACTAGTTTAATAAACAAAATGGCTAGTTGCTTTTGAAAGTAAAAGGATATTGAATAACCAATATAATCTACCCAAAAACACATTTTACACAATTTTTAAAATTTATTTTTTGAGCGACATAGTTTGGCGTAGTGACTTTTTACTTTTGCTTCACACAATATAAAAAAGATCGTATGCAGACAAATAAATTAGCAATAAACCAAATAACAGACAGCTCCTTTAACCTTGCTAACACAACCTCAAAAATGGCTATTTCCGAAGTGTTTTCAGAAAGGCAAGCTTCTTACTTAAATGAGTTTACATTGTTTGTTGCTCACTTCAATGCTATTCCAAATTTTATTCATGAGGTTGATATCGACTGTAAAAAAGCCAACAAATGGTTTGCAGAAAATTACAAAGCAGCATTTAAAGACCTTTACTATTCCAAGCGATATTTCAACAGAAGTAAGCAAGCTGAGATAGATGATATTTTCTATTTACTGTACGATGATTTAATTGTTGACTTTGACACAAACTGTTTAATAGTTCGTTTTTTATTTCGTAAAACAGCGCTTTCAAAAGTTGAGGAGATTGTAAATTTAATTCACAAATTCAAAAAAAGAAAACAAAGGCAAAAGCCTGAAATTTCATTGCTTGTAAATGGTTTGGCGGGCATTGAAACAAGATGTTTGAAGATTACGAAACCCAGTTTAAGTATTGAGGACAACTATAACGAGGACTTTAAAGAAATTCATTTAACAATTCTAAAACGACTATCCCGTAAGAACGATAAAGGGTTGGTTTTACTTCATGGTAAGCCTGGAACAGGAAAAACTTCATACATCCGATACCTGATTGCTTCGCTGAAAAAGGATGTAATTTTTTTGCCGCCAAATATGGCAAGTGCAATTACTAATCCGAGCCTTATTTCAATTCTAATAGACAATCCCAATTCAATTTTTGTAATTGAAGATGCTGAAAACATAGTTGTTGATAGAGAGACAGACGGCAATTCACCAGTATCGGCATTACTCAATATTTCTGATGGATTGCTTGCAGACTGTTTAAATGTTCAAATAATTTGCTCGTTCAATACCGACATTTCAAAAATTGACAGTGCCTTAATGCGAAAAGGACGATTGATTGCAAAGTATGAGTTTAAAGAA
>JBBQTZ010000313.1:0-4508 GCA_038234405.1 Chitinophagales bacterium | reverse complement strand
CAATCCAATAAACGAACCAGTATTAAAACAAGGCGAATTGCTTAAACAAGTAATTTCATCCTTAAGAGATGCCCGAAATAAAAACCAGATTAAACCAAAAGATATTATTCAACTACATATTTTAACAGAAAATAAAGCAGCGTACACGGGTATTGAAAGTATAATTTGCAAACAGATAAATGCAAGCTCCATCAACTTTACAGCCGCATCTGTAGATAATACTATTGTAGTGGCTATTGAAAAAGATAAGTTTTATATTGAAAGTGAAAGGCAGCTTGATGCCAGTATTTTAAAGGCAGATTTATTAAAAGATCTGGCGCACCAGCAAGGCTTTTTAGCATTGGTTGCAAAAAAACTTAACAACGAAAAGTTTGTACAAAACGCCAAACCGGAAGTGCTGGCACTTGAACAAAAAAAACAGGCTGATGCTATGGCAAGAATTACAACCATTGAAGAAAGTTTGGCAGCTATTCAATAGATAATTTATCAGCATTATTTTTTAATACCAAAGATTTGTTTTTTTTATAAACGGCAGAATGGGATTTTTTACAGATCGGAATTAAAGATTTCCCCTTTTTTCTGCTGTCTTTCTATCTATATTTCTTTTAGGTAGTTAGAATACCAATTCAACCATGGCTTTTAAAGCAATGAATTAACTTTTAAAATACTTTAAACCGTGTAAATTCGTTGTAGTGAAAAAATAGCCATGATAAAATGCAAACATATATCTACACTTCTATTGGTTTTACTGGCTTGTATGCCAGGTGTATCTTCGTTTGCTCAAGAGGGTAAAAAGACAACGACAACAGTGATTCCAAAGTTTATGCCCCCCGTTACAAAAACATATTTAGGTAAATATTCTGGTGTAAACGCTACGTGTTCTATGGAAGAAGGCAAGCAATTAATTACATTGCTGCTAAAAATTACCGATGATAAAAATAACGCCTACAAAATTTCATCTTACCAGTTTGCCTACACAAGAAAAGGTGTAACAGAAGATGAAGAAACAGGGAAGGTATCGCCACAATCTGATATGGTAGCAGATAGATTTATGGCAACTCCCCTACCTGCCATTTGGCAATCGAATATTATTGAAACCTTGCACAAAGGTGAGGAATTGTATTTTTTTGATGTAATTGTTTTTGACAAACAGAACCGCTTGTTTTTTGCTCCGGAATTAAAAATAACCATTCAATAGTTGTTATATGATTGCAGTGAAAAAAGTTGGTACAGCATCTATTGCAATGATACGTAACCTCGCTAATATTACCTGGCCAATAGCTTATGGAGAAATACTTTCGCCACAGCAGCTTGATTATATGATGGAGCTTATTTACAGCAAAGCAGCATTGCAAAAACAAATGGAAAACGGGCAGCAATTTTTATTAGCATCTGATGATGAAAAACCAGTAGCATTTGCAGCATACTCCATTCTTACTACCCTCAATAGTGCAGTTTACAAGCTAGAAAAAATTTATATTTTGCCCAATCAACAGGGAAAAGGTATTGGCAAACTACTCATAAGTAATATTATTGAAGCCATTAAACCCGCTACCACATTGCAGTTGAAGGTAAACCGGCAAAACAAAGCATTATATTTTTACCAAAAACTAGGTTTTAAAATTATTAATGAAGAAGATATTGACATTGGCAACGGTTTTTATATGAACGATTATGTGATGGAGTTGCAGTGGTAGTTGTTTATAAGATAGCAGCAATTGATTTTTCATTTTGAGAAAAGTTAAACATAGATTTTTGAAGTTGAAACCCCATGAATAAAATTAATTCATCAACTATTACTGCCCTACCCTCCTTAAACCTCATACACCAACTGATGCGTTTGTTTAATAATACCCATTACAAATACGCTTTGCACATGCCCCATATTTTCAATCTGGCTTAGCTTGTTTACATGAAAATCGTAGTAAGCATTCATATCCTGGCACACTACCTTCAGCATAAAATCAAACTCACCAGAAATACTGTAGCATTCAATAACTTCATTGAGTACCTGCATCGTTTCAATAAATTTAACCCCGGCATTTTTGCTATGCTCTTTAAGGCTTACGTAACAAATTACCATTAGCCCTTTTTTTACTTTTGTATGATCGAGCAACGTGGCGTACTGCCTTATTACGCCACTAGCTTCCATGCGTTTTATACGTTCGTGAACCGGCGTAGTACTTAGGTGCATTTGATCGCTGATTTCTTTTACCGTTATCCTTGCATTCTGTTGCAACAATGCCAATATTGCAAGGTCTTTGCTATCGAGTACACTTGCGATTGCAGTAGTTGAATCATCTTTTTGGGTTGCCTTAGCCATTAGTATAAAGTGTTTTATGCTGTAAAATGGTAAATATGTTAAGCTTTTTCCCAAAGTTATATAATGTAACAGAATATTATTCTGTAAATGTACATTTGCACACTAAACAAAAAAATATGTTAACCATTACACACAATTCAATTGATTTCGGCCTTAAAAATAAGGTTGCAGATATCAGCCTTGCCGATTGGGGCCGTAAAGAAATTCGCCTTGCAGAGGCAGAAATGCCAGGTTTGATGGCATTGAGAGAAGAATACGGACCAAGCCAACCCCTAAAAGGTGCCCGTATTGCAGGTTGTTTACACATGACCATACAAACGGCAGTATTAATTGAAACCCTTACTGCATTAGGTGCAGAAGTAAAGTGGAGCAGTTGTAACATATTTTCTACGCAAGACCAGGCTGCTGCTGCAATTGCTGCTACCGGTGTTGGTGTGTTTGCATGGAAAGGACAAAACCAGGAAGAGTCTGATTGGTGTATTGAGCAAACGTTGTTTTTTGGAAGCGAAGACCGTCCGCTAAACATGATTTTGGATGATGGAGGAGATTTAACTAACATGGTATTAGATGTTTATCCGGAGTTAGTTGCCAGTATTAAAGGCTTATCTGAAGAAACAACTACAGGTGTACATCGCTTGTACGAAAGAATGGAAAAAGGAACATTGCCAATGCCTGCAATTAATGTAAACGATTCTGTAACCAAATCTAAATTTGATAATAAATATGGTTGTAAAGAAAGTTTGGTTGATGCTATACGCCGTGCTACAGATGTAATGATGGCAGGTAAGGTAGCTGTGGTTGGTAGTTATGGAGATGTAGGAAAAGGTTCTGCCGCTTCATTAAAAGGCGCTGGTTGCAGGGTTATAGTTACTGAAATTGATCCTATTTGTGCTCTGCAAGCCGCAATGGATGGTTTTGAAGTAAAGCCAATGCTTGATGCGGTTAAAGAAGCAGATATTGTTGTTACCGCATCTGGTTGCCGTGATTTAATTACTGAGAAGCATTTTCGTGTAATGAAAGACAAAGCAATTGTTTGTAATATTGGTCACTTTGATATTGAAATTGACATGGCCTGGTTAAATGCTAATTACGGCGAAACAAAAAACACCATCAAACCACAGGTAGATATGTACACTATTGATGGAAAAGATGTAATTGTATTAGCAGAAGGCCGCTTGGTAAATTTGGGTTGTGCTACAGGGCATCCTTCATTTGTAATGAGCGCTTCTTTTACAAACCAAACCCTTGCACAGCTAGAGTTGTGGATGAATACAGACAAATACGAAAACAAAGTGTATGTGTTACCAAAAGTATTGGATGAAAAGGTTGCCCGTCTTCACTTATCAAAAATAGGTGTTGTACTGGAAGAATTAACTCCAGCACAAGAGGCTTATTTGGGTATTACAAATGAAGGTCCGTTTAAAGTTGACCATTATCGTTATTAATATCAATACCTTTTTTAACAGTTAAAATTGGGCTAAATTTAAACCCACTTCTTAAAACAGAAGTGGGTTTTTTATTTGGGTATAAACTTTGATATTTCAAGCATCATCCTTGCTTAACATGGTATAAAGAAGATTTTACAAATTGGAAGGATCCGTAGGTTATACAGGTATTCTTATAACTGGTTGGCTCCCTTAGTAAATCTGCTATTTTCTTAACTGTTAAGCACCGAAGGTCAGACTAACACTATTACAAATGAAAGTAATAACCGGCATGTCCTGCGGTACCGGCCGGTTGATTTTTTCCGCAATTCTTTTACTTTTTCTTTTCCAATACCAACACTACTTTATTAAAATCTGCTGCTGCATTAATCACTTTTTTAAAGGTCTCGAATTCGGAAAGTGGATATTTTATATTTCGGTAAGTTTCCATCACTTCTACATCAAGCGTATTACCTGTTAGCAGGTAGTTACTTACAAAACCCATAGTTACTACATTGTCATTTTTATGTTGAATATCTATATTTAAATCATTTAGATTTTTTACAGAATAGCCAGCAGGTATTTCGAATCGTATTTTTCTGTATAACACATGCGGATACTCCACTTCGGCAGGTAATTGCCTGGGCTTTTCCTGGTACATCTGAACTTGCGAGCCAATTAATTCACCAATTTTAAACAGCAGTTTATTGCCTGCTTTTTCTAATAGCTCGGCACTATAAATTGTGCTGCTTATAATGAGC
>JBBQTZ010000312.1:0-4530 GCA_038234405.1 Chitinophagales bacterium | reverse complement strand
TAATCGCCATTTATACACAAAGCAAACTTGTATAACCGTTCAGTCTGATGGAATAAAATGGATAGTGATCAGTAATGATTTTTCAAGTTTTGATATTGATGAATACTATAACTAATTATGATGGTTATACTTCAATCAATTAATTGTACAATCAATGTTCCGAAACAAATTTTTCGGCATTTTATAAAAGTAATTTATTTTTCTGCAACAAATATTCATCCATTGTTTGTAGCCCCCTGATGATAAAGATTAAATAACTTTATAGTTCATCTTTACGCTTACTGTTAGAGAATTTTAATTAACGGTTGAATGAACATTAAGATATTGAACTTATTGAGTGGTATATAATCAACAATATAAAAGTAAATCTTGGCGCAATTAAAAATTATTTTAAGATGCAAGGGGCTTTATAATATCAGCTTCTTCACCCCCCCCAAAAAAAACACTGTATGAATAAATTATTACTAGTAATTATTGTTTCACTGATTGTAACAAATACCCTGCTATATCAGGTAAAAATTGGCTCTGCCGGCGTACTCAATGCCAATGCTGTACTGGAGTTGGATGGCGGCACCAGTAAAGGTATGCTACTACCCAACTTTACCAATACAGAAATAGTGACGTTGACTGCGACGCCAGACGAATTGGTGGTGTACAATAAAACGGATAATTTTTTATACATCCGCAAAGCAGTTTCGGGGCAAAAAATACGCAACAATAACAACATTAATTCTTAACTACCAGTGGTGCTATTGAAGCAAGATTAAAAAAATATGAAATAATATTTGTTAAATAATTTTGAAAATTTAACTGCATTAAATCAATCACCACCATCCTAATCTTTTTAACTATTTCTTTTTCATTAACAGCCCAAAACGAGAATTTAGTAGAAGCTCAGGTTTTTTGTACAAAACCTTTCTGCACAAAGTTTTTCTTCTGGTTTTGTGCCAACCTTTTTAAATACAGACAATAATTTTAACAACAGTATTTACACAATTCCTTCCTCAGGTTGGTATAATTTTTTGGCAGAAGGTGTTTTTGGTTTTTCTAGTACAAACCAAAAGTCAGTTATAACAATTATAATTGATAACCCAAGTTTTTCAATTTGGGGTAAAAACACAAAGATTATTCCAGTTGGCTTTACAGGTTTATCCCTTTTCAGGCAAATGTTTTAAGGGAATTTTCGGCTGGTACGCAAGTTAGAATAAGAATTAATGTGAATGGGGGAATAGGTACCCAATCGCTAAGTTCTATTAAATTTTCTGGTAGGAGAATAAACTGATGCTTTTTGTTTGTTGGTAGGTAAACATTAGGTCTTTAAATATAGTTGCTGTATTTTCTATCTTCCATTTTATTCATTGTAAAATAACCTCAGTAGAGTAAATATTCGTTCATCGTTTGCTCCCATATAGGTGTTGTATTGGTATCTATTTGTTGGCCGGCTTTTATTTTTTCAAAAGCATTTTGTATGCCCAATAAGTTATCGAGGTGGCCTGTGCCATTAGGGTTTACGGCTGTAGGGTAAGGGCGTTCTTTTAAATACTGAGGATATAGTTGCACAAGTGTTTGCAACAAGGCAATGCCTATGGCAACTGGCTTTAATACATGTGGGTTAGTAATGCTGAACTCAAGGCCATGGCAGGGTTCAAAGGCATATATACCATCCTGTGGAGTAAAGGTTATAGCTACTGTGCTTATGCCTGCCATGTTATTCGTAAGCCATGCTTGCAGTAAGTTTTCCTTATCAATCCATGGGGCACCGCAAAGCTCAAAAGGTGTTGCTGTTCCCCTGCCCTCATTTACATTAACTCCCTCTAGCAGGCCTATGCCGGGGTACAGCATGGCTGTTTGTAAATGAAGCATAGCAGGCGATGTGGGTACAAAGGATACCATCCTGCGGGTATGCCGATGGTAATTAAATACCGGAATAACTGTTACGGTAAATGGGTGCAATCTATTGGCTGCAAAGTATAAAGCTAACTCACCAAGGGTGCAGCTATGCCGCAGTGGAATACTCCACCTGCCTATAAAAGAAGCACAATTCGCTTCGTCTAAAAAAGGACCTTCTGCCATAGATAGTGATGTGCCAATGGGGTTTGGCCTGTCAAGTACTATTAATGGTTTATGGTATTGTGCGCAACTTTGCATTACATGCGTAAGCGTCCACAGGTAGGTATAAAAGCGACAGCCTACATCGGGTATATCAAAAATTATTTCATCAATAGCTGCAAGGTCGGCAAGGGTTGGTTTACGTTTTTGGCCATATAAGCTTATTATAGGCAGTCCGGTAACGGAGTCTGTTTGGTTGGCTTGTGGCGCACCATCTTCCCCAAGGCGGCTAATACCATGCTCGGGCGAAAATAACAGGCAGATATTAAAACCCTGTTGTAATAAGGCCACCCTGCTTAATAAACCTGTACTAGTGGTAGCCGCATTGTTGGTAACAAGGGCAAAGCGTTTATTTTTATAGTCTGCTACTTGTGGTAAAAAAACATCTATGCCAGATTGGATGGGTTGCAGCATGTAAGCCAATATTTATTGTTAGATAAATGTAAACATTTGGTACTGATTGCTTATGAAAAATATAAGTGCCAATGAATGTTTACAAAACTGGATTTAATACCTAAACCGTTTAA
The DNA here is from genome assembly GCA_038234405.1 of Chitinophagales bacterium. Taxonomy (GTDB): domain Bacteria; phylum Bacteroidota; class Bacteroidia; order Chitinophagales; family Chitinophagaceae; genus Ferruginibacter. Next base: position 1,894 of record JBBQTZ010000312.1, on the reverse strand, counting down.
AAATATATAATGCAAAGGGCAAAATTATGACTGCAATGCTACTGCAGTATAGCGTTTTCAATATTTTTATGTTGGGATAACCAAGCCGCCGGTTTATAATTTTGTATTGCACAAGGTAGTATAGCTGTTAACACAGTATTTAAAATGTGTTTTTATTAAAATAGTGATTGTTAACGATAAATTAATGTATTTGTTGCATGCCTTAGGTTTAACTTGTGAAAAATTGTAAATAGTATGAATTGGTACATCTTAATTCCATTTGCAATTGCGGTTGTTGCATTAATTGTTTGGCTCGTAATTCGTAATAATAAAGACGAAGAAAAATTTGAAGACCAACTTAAGCAGAACTATCACAAAGAAGGAGTTGACGATGTGGATACAGAGGAAATATTGAAATAATATCCGGTAAAAAATGGTTTTGATTATATGCCATTTAGCAAATAACAAAGTTTTTGCATAAAGGATGCATGTTTTAATAGTAAAATAGCTAACAATGAAAGTGTTATTAAAAGAAAAAAAAGAAACCCTGATTAATAATATAATCACTGCCAGCTCTCAGGCAGAAGTAGCAGCATTAGTAAAAGCTGTGGTGCAATCACTGCAGCAAAATGACCACGATGACGAAGCGTTGACCATTTTTGTAAATTCGATCTCTACTGAACTTGAATCTTTTAATCCTCATAAAGAAACGGCACAGGAATGGAGCAATATCAAAATGGCCCGTATTGTTATCAACCGCCTTAAATACCATTGGAATTCAGTTGCTTTTTAATTGCAAGGAATTATTCCGTTCCGCTGCTTATTCCAAAAGTATTTCTTGTAGATTTTACCTGCACCTGTTGTAAGCAGGCACTAAAAATTGTCTTGTAATTTTATGCGTTGTTGCAGCCTAACCGGCTTACCTCAATAAGTGAAAGTTAATAAAGCCATTTCACTTAGGGGAAAAACGGCAGGTCACTTTGAATATAGCATGGCTTTCTTCCACCAGTATTTTTCATTTTAAATTTTGTTGATACTTTTTTCAAATTTGTTTTGAAAAAAAACAAATAACTAAATCTGTCTATTTTGATCAAAAAATAGCTTCAATACTTAACATACAGCAGTTAAAAACTGTAGTAGATTTTTAATTGCAAAACCTCGGTTCGCCATTGTAAAAACGTATTTATCGCCCCTGCACTGCTAATCTTTTCAACCTGTCATGATATCAATCAGTTGGCAAACTGAAATAGGTCACTTGCTACAAACCCAGGCTATTTTACCTTTCACTTGTTTTAAAAAGCTCTTGTTTTAAGCAAGAATAATTTACAGTTGAAATAATTTACTATGGCCAATACAGATATTACAAAACCAATTGATCTTACGCTGCATGCGGAGGGAACCGGTCCACTCAGATCAATGCGCCCCATTTATGTTGATTTTATGCCGCCTTGCAACAGTGCCTGTCCTGCTGGCGAAAATATACAGGGCTGGTTATCTCACGCACAAGCCGGCAACTATTTCGAAGCGTTTCAAACGATTTTAGAAGACAATCCATTTCCGGCCTTAATGGGTCGTGTTTGCGTAAAGCCTTGTGAAACCGGCTGTAACAGAAATCACATCGACAAAACAATCAATATCCACGCAGTAGAAAGATACATTGGTGATGAAGCCATCAACCAGCAATGGGAAGTTAGAAACAAGGTAACAGCAACCGGAAAAAGAGTGTTGGTAGTAGGTGCAGGGCCGGGTGGTTTATCTGCAGCTTACCATTTAACCCGTATGGGCCATACAGTTGAAGTATTTGAAGTCGGCGGAAATGCAGGTGGTTTGCTTTGGACGGGTGTTCCTGATTATCGTTTACCCAACTCAATATTAAAAGCAGAAATTGACCGCATTGTAAAAATGGGTGTTACGA
>JBBQTZ010000311.1:0-4551 GCA_038234405.1 Chitinophagales bacterium | reverse complement strand
CCTTCATTACCGGCAATAGTTAATTTACTGGTAGGCGTTATTGTGCCAATCCCAACATTTTGAGCTATTACCTGTATTTGGCCAAGAATAAAAGAAAGTAAAAAAACTGCAGAAAGGCCAATGTGCTTCTTCATATGATATAGTTTTTTGTGGAGAAATGTTTTGCCATAAAGCCCTCGTCATTTCAAAAGGTATTAAACCCTTATTAACCGTTAAATTCCTTATTCTAAAAGGTAATTTTAGATTTGTTCTAACCCGGAAAATATTAATTTCAACCCCTACCCTTTCACAATTTATAAATAGTAAAACCAACATTGTTAAAAGGGAAAGGTAAAAATCCCGTAAAATCAGGAAATGCTTAAGTCATAATTAGAACCTATGGAAATCTAATAACTTCCTTTGATTATGGTAAATGTAGTAAACTACTGTCGGAAACATAAATTATAGTGTACCAATTATTCAAAATTCATCCTTTCCTTATCTAGCACCTGCAAGACGCAAAAAATCACCGCTGCAATAACCGCTGTCGGAGGCTATGTGCACGACCATGTCCTTACCAATTTCGACCTCGAGCAAATAGTTGACACGAATGATGAATGGATTAAAAGCCGCACTTGCATCTCCGAACGCAGAATATTAAATTATTAATATGTCTTATTATGGTGAAGATTGGCTATGGGGTACGATGATTGAAGAAATTTATACTTTTGATACGAGTAACCCAGAAGTGATGGAATATTTGCGTCAGGTATTCAGAACCTTTAAAAGAATGGGTATCACTTTCTTTAAAACTGATTTTATGTTGTATGGCGCCGAGGCATCTGACAATGTAAAACGATTTACACCCGGGAAAACTTCTATTGAATACCAAGGGGAGTTTTTCGAAATGATACGGCAGGAGATTGGGGCCGATGCCTTTTGGCTTGGCTGCATTGCACCCTATGCACCCATGCTTGGCTATGCAGATGGAATGCGGAATTCGGCAGACATTACGCCAAAGTGGGAAGGTGGCACCAGCATGTTCAACGAATCGAAAGGCGCACAACATATCAACAACGTATGGAGCCAAAATGACCCGGACGCCATTATTCTCCGCAGCAAATATAGCAACATGAGTGATGCTGAAGCCCGGTCAGTGATACTATGGATGGGCATGTTGGGTGGCATTGTAAACACTTCCGATCTCTTTCATGAAATACCAACAGGACGTACAAATCTGTTTAGATTTCTTGAGCCCGGCAGTGAAAAAACTACCGCCATTTTTCCATTTCTTGAAAAGGAAGAATCATTGGAAGTAACGTAAAAAAGTTTGTTTCAAAAAAGGCTTACGCCGTACTTTTTACCAATCGGCAGGAGAATGTTATCACAGGCATTTATTCACTTAATTCTGTTGGAATAGATAACGGCACCTGCTATAATTGGGATGAAAAAGGCAGTAGCTTAATTGGAACATAAACGAATATCAATATTACCCTTAATCGCCACGAAAGTAAACTGCTGTATATTTCAACAGACGGCGCAGGGCCGGGCGGTATGACGTTGGGTGGAAACTATAAATATACCAGCAATTAAATAACAACTTTACCAAGTGCTTCAACAGGATTCATCATATAGGTAGCAATTGAATTATCTTTTAACAATTCAACTACCCTAAACCCACGGTATGCTGTGCCCCAGTTGCCACCAAAATGTGCAGTAAAAATAAAGGGAATATTGTTCTTTGTTTTAACTCCTTCCTCGTCATGGTCATGACCGTTAAATATGGCTCGTATATTTTTTTGCTTTGCCAGCAATTCAAAAAGCGGTTCACAATTCACTGCATTAGTAGTAAGTTTTCCAGGATTAATGTGCAGGAAAATAAAAATATTTTGCTGCTGCTCATGTACCTTTAGCTGGGCAGTTAGCCAATCAATATCAGGACACAAATATGTACCTTTTTCATTGCTCGTAGTAGCAATGAGAAAAGTATTTTTACCAATAACAAAAGGATGATTTACTGGCATGGCCCAAATGGATTCCCATTCTGAAGCCCCTACATGATCGTGATTACCCTGGCTTACATAGTACTTTAATTGCAGCTTGTCCAATGCGGCTTTCGCTGCAGTAAAATGCTTTTTATCATCATGGATAATATCTCCATTTATCATGCAAAACTCAAAGGGCTTTTTTGCATGCTCCTCATTAATACGATTTACCAATGTATCAAAATAAGCTTCGTAAGGAGTATTGGGTTGTCCATAATGCCCATCAGAAGCAACTACAAAACGAAGCTTCACTTTTCGCTTTTCCCATTCTTCCATTTTAATATCATTGGCATACAACCATCTGCCATTCGCCAAAAGTATTGCGAAGGAAGAAGCTGTTTTAATAAATTTTAATCGATTCATATCAATACTATTATGTTTTTTTATAAAACTTTTAGTGTAAATACCTAACAATATAGACAACAATATTGCGTAAAATACGGAACAATTAAAAAACAAGTGATAAAAAACCTGGTGCATTAAAAGTTATAACACAATTAGTCATGAATAAACGACAATGAATTTTGCTAAAGTAAACATTATAGGGTCTTATAAAAGAATTGCAATAAAAACAACCCGCTAAAATATCCCCGGCCTCACCGCCGTATTTTTAATGCTAAAAGAATCGGTCACCGCCACTTCCAAACCCCAGTCAAATAACGATTCAAATTTTTCTGTTTTGGTCATATCCATGGCAGGGCAATCGCTGTTGCCCACACCCCAACTCCAGGGCAACCAGCCAATACTTTTTTGCTGGCAATATTGCATAATAAATTTATAAGGAATGCAGCATTTACATTTTACTTCCATGGTGGCAAACTCGGATATCAGCAGATTAATGTTTAGTTCAATAGATTGGTTAATAGCAGTGCTGATGCGGTTTTCGCTGATACCACTGTCCCAAATATGCCAGGCAAAAATTAGATTGTGTAAAGGGTCTGCAGCCAGCAAATCCTTGCCGTTGGTGAGCAAGTAACTTTCGTTTCGGCCCCAGTTGGCAGCATCCATAATTAAGGGCACACGAATGCCTGCACTACGCATTTTTTTTATCAGCCTGCTGTAGGTTGCAGCAAAGTTTTGTTGCGATACCGTATCTGTTCCAGCTTCGTTGGCAATATTGAGCAACAGGTATTTTTGGTATTTTTTGATTACGGCTACCACATCTTTTTGTATCCAGAAATCAACGCATCCTTCCAGCTTATTCCATTGCCCCGTAGCATCGTGCAGCTCTATAATGGGCAGCATTTTATTCTTTATACAATTGCCAATTACAATATCCAACTGTTTGCCGCCACCGCCCCATTTCATCCACATGATCCGTACAGAATTAGCGCCTGTTTTTGCAATTTCAGGAAAAGATTTTACACCCGTTGGGTCAGTTACCACATTCATTTTATTGATACCCTGTAAAATAACTTTTTCACCGTTGGGAGCATATAAAAAACGGCCATCCACATAGCAGGTTGTATGCAGACTTTTCTTATCTGGCAATAAAAAAGAATAGCTTATCACAAGGCACCCGCAAAGCATCAAAAAAAATAATATCAGTTTCATATCTTATTTTTTAAATTCAATTTCGTAATACATCGTCTTATAAATTTTACTGTCAATATAAACAGTATTTTTTGTTACGGCAATTGTTTCGCCTGTTCTGTTGCCACTATGGTCGAGCACATATACCGTTGGCGGGTTGCCTCTCTTTCTTTTAATATTAAGTGTTACCGCAACAGGCTCAAGCAGTATGGGCGCTGTGCCTAATTGTAGTAATTTGCTATGCGTATCATTATACTGCATGCCAGTATTTTCTGCACGGGCCATCACCGTCAACAGTATTTTTTTTGCAGTTGCCAGCGGCGTTTTTTGCTGTAGGCTTGTTAGCAATATCACTGCAAAGTCGTTGGTAGTTTGCAGGCTTATTTCACCGAGCTGGTAAATACTGCTATCCATAAAACCAGCGATGCCTTTAGTACCCGGTGCATTGATGGTAAAGCATCCTTTGCCGCTGTAGTTCCATACCAACTGCCCGGTCGCGGATGTAATTACTTTGCCAATAGTATCTATAAAACGGTAATAATTATCGAGGCGTTTTTCTGACGCAGGATTATTAAAGCTCAGGGTTGTTTTACCCACTGCCAGTAGCTGCGATGGGACTTCCGCATCAAACCGTTTTACATCTGCCTGTTGTGTGGTTTTATCGGTTATGTTTACTATGCCTCGTTTGAAATCGTTGGTATCAATATTTCTGTTTAAGATGGTTTCGCCTTCTTTAATATCATTGTTATAAATCATACTGGCCAGCGCCGGGTATAGCGCCAGTTGTGTGGGCGAGGTTACATTGTACACACCATGACTTTGTATGGTGGGTGTAAAATGATCATAATCCATAGCAAAGGCATACGATGCATCCCAACCTTGCAAGCCCATGCCATAGGCTGCAATAATGGGCGAACTTTCGGCCGTCCATTGGTTCGGTATTAATGCCATCCATTCAGAAATTTGAAATGGCCGATCGGCTACTTGCTGAAAA
>JBBQTZ010000310.1:0-4598 GCA_038234405.1 Chitinophagales bacterium | reverse complement strand
ATCTTCCGGGTTGGCAGTAAACACAAACAGTACATCAAGCGGCAACCGAAGTTTAAAACCACGTATCTGTAAGTCTCCTTCTTCCAAAATATTAAATAATGAAACTTGTATTCTTGCCTGTAAATCTGGCAATTCGTTTATAACAAAAATACTTCGGTTGCTGCGGGGGATAATGCCATAGTGAAGTACTCTTTCATCGGCAAAACTTAATTTAAGATTGGCAGCTTTTATAGGGTCAATGTCGCCAATTAAATCTGCAACACTTACATCAGGGGTGGCCAATTTTTCCCCATAGCGCTGGCTTCGGTGTAACCATGCAATAGGCGTCTTTTCGCCATGCTCTTCAATTAAGTCAATTGCGTACCTCGAAATGGGGTTTAACGGATCATCGTTTATCTCACTGCCCGCCACCACTGGAATATATTCATCTAACAACTCAACCATTTGCCTGGCCATCCTTGTTTTTGCTTGTCCACGCAGCCCTAAAAACAATATATTATGTCTGGATAGTAAAGCCCGTTCTGTATCTGGTATTACGCTGTCTTCATACCCCAAAATACCTGGAAAAGGATTTTCCTTTTTCTGTATCTTTTTTATCAGGTTTTGCCTTATTTCATCTTTTATAGATTTTGAAATATAACCTTGTTTTTTTAGTTCACCGAGGGTGCCTGGTTGTTGAATCATCTTTAAAATTTATATTCTTTTTTAATTTTTCTACATTTTAACTCACATAAATAATGGAGTGCAAATAAATACTATCAATTGCTGCCTCACAAATAGTAACATAATCTCATCCTATTTTAACTCAATTATTTTCTTAATCATTAAAGCTCGTTTATGCGGTCATACTTAAAAACTTTTTTCAGTTATTTGCTTTCGTTATGGTTCAACAAACACCAATTTAGTTTAGGAAGGCTCTAAAATGAAGCAGCATGTTGATCAGAGGTCCTTACATTTAAAAAACGCTTACAATAAAACTATATAATTCCATCTACTGACTTTTCTTTCAACTTTATTATAATTCAATTACTCACATAAAAAATACACTGTAGTGGTAATTAATAAACAGTTTTGCGTTTACCACTTTCAAAATCCTTAAAAATAAACGACCCCAACTTATCAAGCCCGGCAAAAAAAGCCTTGCCATTGTTGGTTTCTGTAAATTCCTGTACAAATTTTTGGAGGTATGGATCGGTAGCTATCATAAATGTTGTAATAGGAATTTTTATCTTTTTACATTGTGTAGCAAGACTCATGCAACGGTTCAATATCTTTCTATCTACTCCAAAACTATTTTTGTAATACTTAGTTCCTACTTTAAGACAGGTTGGTTTGCCGTCGGTAATCATAAAAATCTGCTTATTGGGGTTGCGGCGGCGGCGCAGGATATCCATCGCCAATTCGAGCCCTGCAACCGTATTGGTATGATAAGGACCTACTTGTAAATATGGCAAATCTTTTACTTCAATAGACCATGCATCGTTGCCAAAAACAACTATATCAAGGGTGTCTTTCGGGTATTTTGTTTGAATTAATTCACTCAGTGCCATCGCTACTTTTTTAGCGGGTGTTATCCTGTCTTCACCATACAATATCATGGAATGACTAATATCAATCATTAACACCGTAGAAGTCTGCGATTTAAAATCTGTTTCTCTTATTTCCAAATCATCTTCATGCAAACGAAAACTTTCTGCTCCATGATTTATTTGTGCATTTCGGATAGATGCAGTAAAGTCTATCTGCTCAAGCGTATCGCCAAATTGATAGGGCCTTGTTTCCGGATTAATCTCATCTCCCCCACCCGGTTTAAAAGTATGGTGGTTGCCCTGCTTACTCTTTTTTATTTTGCCGAAAATTTCTTCTAAACTTTTTTTACGAATGCCCTGTTCAGTTTTAGGTGTAATCTTTATTTCACCTTTGCCTTTATCCTCATCAATGTACCCTTTCGCTTTTAAATCTTCAATAAAATCGCCCATGCCATAGTCATTCTTACTTAGCTTGTATTCTTTATCTAACTCATTCAGCCATTGCATGGCTTCGTTAAAATCACCATTGGTGTAGGTAAGCAATTGCATCAATATATCAAGCAACTGCTCAAAGGTAGATTTAGCATTTTTATTAGGATCAAATAGAGAGAAGTTGTAACCTTTCATAAATTATAATTTAACCAAAAAATATTGCATCGGTAAATAAAAGTATTGCTTAGCTGTTTTTATCCAGGATTTTGCAGTAGAAATGGTAAGGATGTTTTCAACTGCAAAGTCAGTGTTTAATTTCAGATAAGCAAACAATCAAACGATACATTATGTTCAGCAGTATATTTTTTGGTAGTTTTAACGCAGATTACCCTACTTGAAATTTTTTAATATTTGCTATTCCCGGTAGCAAAGGAATGTTTAGTGAACTAAACTGAATAATCTTGTATTGGCTTTGCCAGCAGTACAAATCGTTTAAATAGCATTGTATTTTATAGCTGCAAAAGTTAACAAATAACAAGTATTGTATGCAAACCAATGGAGGGTTCAATTTTTACAAATGCTACATAAAAAAAAGGTTACAGCATATTTGTAAAGCTGTAACCTTTAAAATTTACCATTTTTATGTTAACCTAAAAATAACTCAGGTTAGTTGTAGGAGTAAGTGTAAGTAAGGTTTCGTACATCAATTTTATAGTATTTTCCACGTCGCTTTTGTGTAGCATTTCTACCGTAGTATGCATGTACCGTAATGGAATAGAAATTAATACAGAAGGGCATCCATCATTTGCATAAGCAAAAGAATCAGTATCAGTACCAGTACTGCGGCTAACCGTGTGTAACTGCACAGCTATTTTATTTTTTTCTGCCACATCCTGTACAATATCCAGTAATTTGTTGTGTACCGCAGGGCCATAAGTTAGCGAAGGGCCTTTACCACAAGCTGTATCCCCCTGGGCAATTTTGCTAATCATTGGTGTGGTGGTATCGTGTGTAACATCTGTAATAATGGCAATATCCGGCTTTATGCGGCGAGCAATCATTTCTGCGCCACGCAACCCAATTTCTTCCTGTACTGCATTTACAATGTATAAGGCAAAAGGCAACTTTTTGTTATTAAGTTGTAACAATCTTGCAACTTCAGCAATCATAAAGCCACCTACCCTGTTATCAAAAGCACGGCCAATCAAATAGTCGTAGGCTAATTCATCGTACCCATTTTCGTAGGTAACAACAGCGCCAATATGAATACCAAGATCCATCACTTCTTTTTTATTGCTTGCTCCGCAGTCAAGAAAAAGATTTTCAACTTTAGGATGAGTTTCTTTACCATCGTTAGAAGATCGGGTATGTATGGCAGGCCAGCCAAAAACCGCTTTCACCTGCCCTTTTTTGCCATGTATCAGCACTCTCATAGAGGGTGCAATCTGATGATCTACCCCACCATTACGCTTTAAATAAATTAGGCCTTCTGGTGTAATATAGTTTACAAACCAGCTTATTTCATCTGCATGCGCTTCTATTACTACCTTAAAAGGAGCGGTAGGGTTAATAACTGCTACCGCACTTCCATAAGGATCGGTAAAAAAAGTATCGGTAAATGGCTTTATATATTCAAGCCATAATTTTTGTCCGCTGCTTTCAAAACCTGTAGGAGATGGATTATTGATGTAATTTTTTAAAAAACTGTAAGATGCATCGGTAAGTATGCTCTTGGTAGCTTTACCTTTTTCCTTAATTTTTTCTTTTACCTGCTCTTTAGCCTTTTCTTTTGCCATGGAAATATTTTTTTGCAAAAATAACTAAATACATTGGAGAGTTATTATTGAATAGCAAACTAATGAGATAGAAACAGACTTATCAGAAATAAACTTGCACAAGGCAAAACATTATTGAACAAATAGTTACTGCTGTTACCATAATATTTAAACATTTGTAAAATTAGAATATCTTATCAAATGTTATAAGAATTTTGCTTACAGCTTTGCAGGTAGCTTTTAAAATTTACGGTTTTTCATACGCAGATTCTTTTGAATTTGACAGAATAGCCTTTACTTTTGCATTGCTAAAAAATTATTTTTGGGATTTTTATTTTCGGGATGTAGCGCAGCCCGGTAGCGCACACGTCTGGGGGGCGTGGGGTCGCAAGTTCGAATCTTGTCATCCCGACAAACTAAATCTCTGCATTTGCAGAGATTTTTTTATGCCCCATATTGTTTACAAATTAAAAGCTGTAAAGGGGTAATGCATTTAAAAGTATGCCTGGTTCCGGTTAGTCATTACAATATTTGTTTTGCCTTTAAAATATCTAGGGTATAAAATGAACCAATATTATTTTAAGATATTCATCCCGCCGGTCTGTTTTTATGGGTGGCACATCAATGTAGAAACATGTAATGCGGCGACAGCAGCAATAAAATAAATAACAGCCCGTAAATATCGCTGTCTCTAATGGATATTTTAAAGAAGTGAAAATAGTAGTACTGGTGATAGTTAAATAAAAAATTAAGTGGGAAAACTTAGCATGCCAATATCATTATTTATTCCAATAATGCACTCATTTAAATTTGTTGGCAGATGCTACTTAAATTTCCAGCCCAAAAATAGTAATTAGGTTAG
>JBBQTZ010000309.1:0-4608 GCA_038234405.1 Chitinophagales bacterium | reverse complement strand
AATGCTGTTGAATTGTGTTTGTATTTCGTCTTGCTCGTACCCACAAAATGTCATCTCGTATAAGCAATGTGAAATAATTTCAAGTTCGTTAAAGTTTTCAAGTGTCTCTGGTGCAATTTCCATTCCGAGCCAATTCTCCCATTTTGCAAATTCAATAGCATAACTATTTGAAAACGAATTTGGGTCCTGTTTTACCTTCCTGCCTGCTACGTCAATATAGGTAGATGTAGATTCGTTTGTTCCTTCAGTACCACGCTCATACTCTGTCAAAACAATAAGCATTTCGTCATTAACTGGTTCTACTAATTGCAAATTTTCAAAAACAGTTCTATACTCATCTGTTATTTCTTTTTGGTCAGGATATAAATCCAATAAAGTCATCCTGGTACTTAACCAATTATTTGATTTTATCAGGTCATGCAAGTTCATTTTCTGCCGTTTGAGTTGTGTCAAATAAGCTATCTGCTAACGATTGGGTATTGTTGCAATCTGAGCTCAAATAGCTATCTGATTTATTGCTGTGTCCGCCCTCAACCGCTGCTGAATAAAGATATAAGAGAAAAAGATAACAAACAAAACTTCATTGGTGTTTGTAAACATCCTAAGCTGATAGGGAACTGCAGCCGATTGTTTCAAGGTATTGCAATGCTTGCAACAAAAATTTTATTAGTTGTTCGGGCTTTATTTTTCTTGTTCAATTAGCTGTAAATTTGGTAGTATGTTTTCTACTTTAGTAGCCTGCTTATTTTTTTATCAGCCAGGTACAGAAGGAACTTCAATTTTTAGATTTCCTGTGCCTTTGTTAAATGTAATGTTTAAATAAACTGTCCTTTCTTTTTTAGTAATTGAATTCAAATTTTCAAATTTATCAATTCCCATATTACAACTCAATTCGTCATATAAACTATTGATTTTTGATTCATTAATTTCAATCTTCATACTTAAAGAAATGTCAGAAAAAAGTTTAAAGTCAACTACGTCTCCATACTTTGAAACAACACACTTGATTTTATTAATTGCTGCGTGTCTTTCGTCATTACTATATCCTGTCCAAAAAATATTTTCCATTAATGTAATACTTTCAATTGGTTATTTGTTTGATTATCGCCTTTTAGCCAGGCTGCCAACTTTTCCATTTATGCAACCACTCTCAAAAAACCTGCGGCAACACAACTAAAGTAGTCTTATTCACCAAAGAATTTATTTCCTTAAAAAAATAGAATGAAACCTTCGCTACTACCACGTCACGTAATTAAAGCCAAATTGAAAAACTTCCGCTCAATGGATGCCGGATAGGAATGGAAGGCACGGAACGCAGCGCAGGGGAGTGAGTACTTGCAATACCCGCCCGGCTTAGCCATTTGGACAGGGATAGTCGATGCTGAAGTTGATATGGGTATTGCTGCTGATAGTTCATAATTTTTTACATACTGTTGCCTCAGTGGCCGCTGACCCCCACCGAATATTAGTTGCGGTAAAATACCTCCCGAAAATAAATCGCAAACTCGCCACATCAGTTGTATATGTTTGGAAAAGTTCTCTTCATTTTTACGCAGAATATGCTGCACATTTTTAGTTACAACTTTACCATTCGAGCAGGACGTTGGAGACACCGGCCTTGGAGTTTGGGTGTACCTGCAACGGCAGTAGATTATTAAAAAAAAACTAACCGTAAACTTACATAATCTCAACTATAAAAAGGATGATAAGGTAGTGTAATATTTATGTGAAAAATTAAACGAAACCGATTCAGAATACCCCGGAACTGATTTGAAAATTATTTACCAGTTGGTGTCATCTTAAATTCCGCCTAAGTCAGGTGTTCTGAAACTGTATTGCTACAATTAAATTTCTGTTACTAACTTGTTGCGTTAGTACTTTTTTTACAAAACGAAAGTACTAATCGCTCTTGTGCTTAGTACTTAACATTTAGCAAATAACAACCTTACAGCCTAAATCAATTCCCAATAGTCATAATCCTATATTCAATAAACATATACAAAAACCGCACCCACATTTGGATGCTTTTTTAAAAAATCAGCTTCTATTTTTTTGTATACCCTGAGTTGCGGTATTACTGGTACATTTATTTCTGCCATAGCCCATTTTTGCAGGCTGATCGTTATTTTTCCGGCACATATTTTAGGTGATTTGTTTTTTAAATAGTATCCTGACGGAAACTTTAATTTACTGCTGTCATTTACACAAATAAATATATTTGGGGTGGATCCCGAGTAAACATTTGCAGATAAAAAATTATCCCACCACCCCCAAATACATAAAATGGGAAGCACAAGCCAGGAAATAAATACCAATTTATTCCATCCATTAAAAAGAATTACCCATTTAAATGGTATAGAAGATTCATGGTAAATTATGTACAAGAGAAAAATAATCATGGCAACATTCCATGGCCATATTATTTGGTTGTACTGCAAGCCCCACGGACCAAGTATAATCAATATTATACTATGCATACAAATTAAAAGCAGGGCAGTGGCTTTTCTGTATTTTTTAATCATTAGTCCTAAGCCACCTAATAATTCTACAATCGGTATTATAAATCCACTGTAATATAATACCGATATATGTCTAATACTTTTATCTAATTTAAGGAAGTCTTTTAAAATCATTTTATCCCAAATTTGGGGCAAAAAATGGGAATTGAATTTATAAAATCCACTATAGAAATAAATGCATGCCATTACAAACAAGAAAACAGGTAATACTTGTTTATTTTTATTGATCACCACAATAAAGAGTATAAAAAGATATTGGTACTCCCAAGGTTGCCAGCGGTTTTGATCCAATGTACAGGATGCAATTTCCAGAATAATTAATACAATTTGTAGCGATTTTTCATTGGGCCATATCAGTAAATAAAGTAGCAAAAAAATTGAGGCTCCAAGCAGAAACCAATGAATGAAGCCTGGTGTATTTTCCAGTAAATCAAAACACGGCACAATAGGAATTGTTCTTTCTGTTACCCATAATTTCCACGATAGTAACTTTTGAATTAACCAGAAAAATGCCGTTATCTGAATGAGTACATCATTTTTATTGAGCATGGTAGCAGCCCAAAATTTAACCCTAAATAATTTATTTATTCCTGTTAGTTGATTATTCATGTGTATAGTGCTTCAGTTGTACAATTATCTTTCAATATTTTATTTTGTAATGTAGTATAACTGATGCAAACCCGCAAGTAATGGCATTAGCAACTATTTCAGGTGTATTGTAGGTTAAAATGCCATAAAGTAACCAAAGAAAGTAGCCGCATGTAAATAATAAGTACATGAACATGGAGATGCCAGAAGTATTTTTTGTGCGAATAGTTTTTACAGCCTGTGGTAAAAAGGAAGCAGTTGTATTAAAAGATGCTGTATAACCATGAATTTGTATAAAGTCCATTATATTTTATTGAAAGAAAATGATAAGATTTTTTATATTACTAAATACAAATAATATTATTTAATTGAACATAACTACTCCAAATGTCTATTTTTTATTTTAATTAAGTGGGCTAAAACTTAGCTACCAGCTTTAGGTTTAGCAGCCTTGGTGTTAGCCGGTTTGGGATGCTGTAAACAGTATTTGAAAAAACTTTGATAAGTTTATACGAGATGTAGTTAGGTCTATCAATTAAATACCACAAAACTAACCCGAATGTTTTCAAAGTTACGAAAGGGGCTGTGGCTTCTTCGGATACTTTTTTCACTTAATAGCAAAGCGCTGAAGCCAATATTAATCCTTTTATATGGATCAATGATACGTGCATTGCGGTACCGAACACTTTTGGGAATGTTAAACGGCATATTGCTTCCGTAAAGCATATTCAGATGTACTTTAAAGTTTTTGTTAGTGGATAAATAGTCTTACGGAAAGAGGTTAATAATAATCAGTCTATCGGAGCCGTCCAGGCCATCCTATAATATTTTGTACGCTATCTACTGGTAGCTTATCAGCGGAAGTTGCATTTATAATTTCATCTGCTGCATTTTTATATTGATAAAAGTAGAAGCCAAACAAATTCCCTCTTGTTCGCATTAATCCAAAGCTCAGGCAACTTTCTGCATCTTTTACAAGTTCTCCATATATTCTTGTTTCCAGCCCATAGGCATATACGTTTGCATTATTTTTTCCGGCATAGCGAATGCGAACATTGTCAATGTCGTAAGGAATTAAATCAATCAAGCTTTTATAATAAGCCTCCAAAGTAAGTCCGAAAGACGTATTGTTTCTTTTAAAGTTATCATCCAATCCTGCTGCAACCTGTTAGCTTTTTTGAGCTTTTACGTCTGTATTTAATGTTCCATCATTGCGCCTTAATTCTCTATAAAATGGTGGTTTGCTGTACCTGCCTGTTGAAAATTTAAATACAGGGTCTTTTTTGCCAATTTGGTTTATAGCTTAGTTGCGCTCTTGGGCTAATTAATAACTCATTATTCAATGAATTATAATTGTATTTTAAATCTATTTGCTTCCGAGGTCAATGTCCCCACCTATCCCTGCTTGCGTTATAATACCTCCCGAAAATGTAGTCAACTTGCTATACCAGGTGTATATGATTGGACAGGTTCACTTCATTTTTGCCTCCGTGCCCGGTGT
>JBBQTZ010000308.1:0-4665 GCA_038234405.1 Chitinophagales bacterium | reverse complement strand
AGAATGGAAGCCAGATGTGGTGTTGATGGACATTGATATGCCAAACAGCAATGGGGTAGAAGCTGTAAAACAAATAAGAGCAGTTAACGAAGCACTTCTCATCATTATGTTTACAGTGTTTGATGATGATGAAAATATTTTCAATGCCATCTGTGCCGGTGCCAATGGTTACCTGCTTAAGCGCAACTTCGATCAGATACCCTCAGCCTTAAAGGATGTAATGGAAGGCGGGGCACCCATGACAAGCAGCGTTGCCAAAAGGGTACTAAGTTTTATTCCTAAAGCCAAATTAGAAAAGGCCGAAGAAATGGATAGCCTCAGCAAACGGGAAACTGAAATTTTGGGCTATGTGGCAAAGGGTTATAGTTATAAAATGATTGCGGATGCACTTGATATTTCAACCGAAACGGTAAGAACCCATATTAAGCGTATTTATAAAAAATTACAGGTAAATAGTGCTACCGGTGCGGTGCATAAATTTATGCAGGGCAGGTAATCCCCACCAAAAGACGCGTTTCTGATCAATGGACATCTCCTAAAACTCCTCTTTCTGCATTAGGCAAAATTTATAAAATCTTCATTTCCAATAGATATATAAGGTATTTAGGCTCTATTCTGGTATTTTAAAATTGAAAGGCTTTGTCTGGGTGGTTTGTATGGTTGCCTTTATAGTATTATAGACCATAAATGTGAAATTATAGGGATATTGGATTTTTTTCAACTATTAAGTCAGTTTTTTTAATCGCTCATATGTTTTTCAAGTGTTTTATTGTAGTCATAGCTATATTAGCTTTCCCTTTATGCATCTATTCCTATAATCTTACATCTTACATTTTCGGGGTTTTGCGTTTTCCTTTTTCTATACCCCATTCGTGGTATTGTGATCAGGGATAGTATTTAGTATTTTTATATTTCTAATTATAGTTTGTTTACAAAAATAAGATTATGAAGAAAATACTTTCGATATTATTTACGGCTATCATTTTGTGCAATGTAGGTCAGGCGCAGTGTAAGTGTGGAACTACCTCTACTGCTTACAACTGGAGCTCCATCACCGTATCGGTTCCCTTGCCAATTCGTACTGTTAAATGTGGTCACCAATTTAAAATTTGCGCTGGAGATTCAATTGCACTAAGAGCCAAGTTTAATTGTATGGGTGGGTGTAATGCTTATTATAAAACAGTGCTAAAAAAGAATGGAATAGTAGTAGCTGAAGAAGTTTTTGAATCAGCGGAAATATTTTATATGAAAAGGTTAGGACTACCTGGAAAATACGAACTGACTTTTAATCCTGTATGTGGCGATAATCTTTGCAGGCCATGTGTCTTTTATATAACGGTAAATAAGTGCAGGTAATTTCATCAACTATTCATTATTAAAATATAATATGAAATCAAAAATTATTTTATTTTCTATAGCAATTTTGTATTCAATTGCCATGCTCCATGCGCAGCAATCTGGTAGTCTTGAGGATACTACCGGAACTCAACAAGAGGAAGGTTTTATACAAGGCAGTCGTATTATTTTCAGCGATAATTTCAGCAAAGATGCTATCGGTGATTTCCCTGCCAAATGGACAAGTACCAAAGTAGGCGAAGTAAAAAAACTGAACGGATTTAAGGAGCGATATTTGAAAATTTGGGATGGCTCCGTTGTAAGTCCTCAGCTTACAAAACTACTTCCAGAAAATTTCACGTTATCATTCGACATTATTGTGCCCGGCGATGTACCCATACGCATGGCCTCTTTTGGATTTGGAATAAAACCTTTTGTTATTAGTAATCTGCTGAGTCCAAAAGATGGTTTTGTATTTTCTTTCCATAGTTCGGATAGAGGTATTGCTGATGGCTTAAAATTTGGAACAAAAAATGCTGCCACAAGCCAACCTGGCTTACAGAAAATAAATTTTAAAACACCTCTCAACAATGCAATGAAGGTTGATATTGCTGTGAACAAAGCAAGGATCAGGCTTTATGTAGATGGTGTAAAAATGATTGATATGCCTACGGCTTTCAATAGTGCCTTTCGTAAATCATTTTTCTTTTGCCCTAGTACCCATGGTGCTAAAGAAAGTAAGCTTAATTATTTCTACATCAGCAATTTAGTAATAGCCGAAGCGGGCAAAGACAAACGTAGTATGGTATTAAAAGATTTATTGGAGAATGGCAGCGTAAGCACCAATGCTATACAATTCGCCACTAATAGCGATCAACTAACCTCTGCAAGCAGCGAAGTAATTCAACAATTTGTGGAAGCCATGAAAGAAGAACCAACTTTAAAATTAAAAATTATAGGTCATACGGATGCAGACGGGGATGAGGCCAAAAATCTTATTCTTAGTAAAAAAAGAGCTGCTGCTGTAAAAACAAAAATGATAGTACTTGGCATTACCGCTAACCGCTTACTAACCGATGGAAAAGGAGAGAAGGAACCCATTGCGGACAACAGTACAGCAAATGGTAAATTACAAAACCGAAGGGTGGAATTTGTGAAATTGTAATAAGAAAATATAAAAGTAACAGGATACCTGAATATATATAATAAATTTCATCTTGTCTTTTTCGAAAAATTTAATTTTATAAATATAGGAATCTCCCTAGACAATAGCTTCCTCACAGCAAATGATTAGTAAGGAACCTGCTTGCCAACACATAGGTTACATCACCTAATGGGGTGGGACCGGTATAACAAATAAAAGATAGTCTCTATGTAAATGTATACAAAAAAATAAAAATATGAAAAAATTAATACTATTCTTTTTACTAGCTAATATAGCTACAGTTTTACAAGCTCAAAAAAAAATCAAACAAGGTGTAAATCCCAAATCACCTGCTGCCATCAATTGTAAATGCGACAACGACAAAGCATTTGCAAATATTTGGAAAGATCCCAAAAGCACCAATTTCATATTGGAATTACAGTTGTCATTTAATCAATCGAACAACTGTCCCTATAAGCTTGATAGTATTTATTTATTCAAACCCGGCACTTTAGCGCTACCTTACGAAAGGTATTATCAATTTTCAGAATTTACAAAACTATATGAAGGTACTTCATCCGATAAAAATACTTTCAGGGTTCAATATAGTATACCGTCTAAAGTATTTACACCACCTATGGCCATTAATACTGATATAGCGACTTATATATCTTTAAGGTATGGTGGTTTTAAGTGTAGAATATATAAAGTATTTAAAGTAACAGAAGCATTATTATAACTCCTGAAAAAGTAAGATGAAATCTCCATTAACACTTCTCCCTTTTTTATGTGGTTATGACGTATTACAAGATAGATTGGGATATTCTGGCATCCATAAAACGTTCTTCAATATTTGGAAGGATGCTTACTCCGCCAAAAGGCTAACTATGGTTGGGAATCATGCATGGGAATTATTTTCGTTTCTATTTTTTAAAAAAATGATCAATTTCGAGCTTTATGGAGGAAAAAAGTTGAGTGTTTTATTACATCTTTATGGAGTAGGGTTGTAGACTTTTAATAATTGTTACATGGTTTCAAGTTTAGCATAAGTTACAACCTCCAATAAAATTATCCTGTATTATCGAACCTTATGCCATTATTAATTGATAAAAGAAATTGTATTACCATTCATTTTTTATTTATTCTTATCATCCAGTAGTATTTTTAAAATTTTAAATTATATCATAAGTTCATTGGGTTAATTTCTGCATTAGAACCTGATTACAAAGGATCCTATCAATAATCAATAATGCTACACATAAACACAAAAAAATTAAGTAGATATGAAAAAAATAACCTTTCTTATTTTTATTGCAATAATAGCAATAAGCTTACAAGCTCAAATTCAACCTGGTACGTATAAAATAATACAATTTGAAAACAAAATGCCGTTGCAAGCAACGGTTGGTGCTATATCCCGATTGGTAATTGACAATCAGCCGCCTGCTACTATTGGTCCCAATATTGATATTTGGGAAATCAAATCAGTTTCAGGTAAAGTGGATTGTTTTTCTATTGTAAATACAGTATCTAAAAAAGTAATTAGCTGGGCTACATCTGGTAACACCCAACCTTTAACAGTTACCCCTAACATATCCATGAGGGCTCCGTTACCCCCAAATAATATGCAAAGACAAACCTTTCGGTTTGAAAATGTAAAAGATGGTATTTTTCATATTTCTCCAGATAATGGGGGGACTACTGGTTCTAATTCTTATGTACTAAGCTCATTATCGGGCAATGTGGCCAATAGTAATGTTGGTTGTATTTCTATTGGAACCATCAAACAGAATAACTATACCTGGATATTGGTCAAAACCGCTCCTGGGGACTTTACAAAGTCAGTGAAATCAACTATACAATTACCAAGGGCAGCTATATTAAGTGAGAACAAAATTGAAATTGATTTTAAAACAGGTGGCGATAACTTAGAGCCAAAAGGCTTTCAAAAAAACCTGCAATTAACTATCAATATAAAAAACAGGGCTCCTATCGTAATGGAGAATGTAAATGACAATCAAACATGGCCCAATAACTCCGTTCGCCGGGTTGTAGTTCCGCTTTCGGCAGATATCAATGCAATGGATCTGGAATCTATCGCACTTTTACGGACGGTAGTAGGTAGCTGGAATAATGTAGATGCTATATCTGCAGATAACTGGAACCTGGATAAAATTACCGCTACT
>JBBQTZ010000307.1:0-4668 GCA_038234405.1 Chitinophagales bacterium | reverse complement strand
TTATGCCTTTTAGGTAGTTTTTAGGGGTTAAAATTCAGCAGCGTTTTTAGCAGCATATTCCTTTCAAGTTATAAGGGCAAGGAGTTGCTTGTAATTTTTTTGAATGCAAATCTATTTGCTATTTTATTTTAATTTCTTTTTGGCCGAATAATTCAGTATTGATTTCATACGATTAAGGTTTTGTTCGCAAAGCTTTTACATTTT
The DNA here is from genome assembly GCA_038234405.1 of Chitinophagales bacterium. GTDB lineage: Bacteria > Bacteroidota > Bacteroidia > Chitinophagales > Chitinophagaceae > Ferruginibacter. The sequence continues at coordinate 4,464 of JBBQTZ010000307.1, read as the reverse complement.
TGAGCTCGCATCTGTTTATTTTTTTTTCTCCCGATTTTTTCAGGACAGGTTGATAAAAAAAGTAACAAAAAAAATCAAGTCCGCCCGGCTGACACCATTCGGACGGGGCTTGGAATAAAAACCAGCTCAATTTTATTATCTCTTATGAATATTATCTGATTTGATAATACTTTTCCATATCTGGTATCCAGCATTTTACCGCAGCGTATGTATAGCAATGGTTTTTTATTAAGAAAAGCCAATAAAAGAGATTAGTATAATGATTAGTGAAAGAATAAATGATTTCATGTAGTTAGTTTAGCAAATGATTGTACAATTAGCTTTTGTAAGTATAGCAATCAGGGGCAAAATGAATATATAAAATTATTTTACCTTAAACAGTTCATCCCATCTTGTAGTATATCTTGGGCTTCTTAATTCCATCCGCATTTTCCAGTCTCGTTTGGTGCCAGATGCTGCAAACTTCAATACATCGTCCCGTTGGCTAAAGTTGATATTATCCACCATGTTCATCAGCAATCGTTTGCTGTTTTGGGTTTCGGGTACAAATAAATTACCCTGTATGGTAGCATCCGGCACAATGCCACTTAGCGTTACACCAGCTTTTTTATATATTCTTCCTGGCTCAAATAATTTTTCTACCAGATTTACCGCCGGCTTTATTAATTCGTTAGTGGCAGATGTTGCAAAGGGTAACGTAATATAGCTGCTTACCGCCGGCCCATGCCTAAAATGGGAACTATCTTTTTGCTGTTCTTTAGGTACCACAAATACACTGATAATACTGGCTGCACTTTGTTGCCTCCTCAACTTTTCTGCTGCCCTTGATGTATAAGTAGCAATAGCTTCTTTTATATCGCTAATGTTTTTTACGGGGCTGCCAAACATTCGGGTAGTAGCAATCATCTTTTTTACGGTCAACTGCTTTTCTATTTCATTGGCAGGCTGTCCTTTTAATTCTTTTAGCAAACGCATACCCACTACGCCACCTAAATTTTTCTGTGCCCATTGCTCGTTTTTTTTTGTAAGATCGTAGGCCGTAAATACGGCATTCATTTCTATTAGCTTTTGTGCATACTGCCTGCCAATACCCCACACTTCGCCAATAGGAGTATTCTGTAAGGCTTTTGCAATTTTTTCTTCGCTATCCAGCACTACAACGCATTGTGTAGCAATTTTATTTTTTTTTGCAAGATGATTGGCCACTTTAGATAATACTTTAGTAGGTGCTACACCCACCGATACTTTTATACCAGTCCATTGCTCTACGGTTTCTCTAATATTAAGTGCCACTGTGTATAAATCTTTATTTGGAAACTCATCTAAATTTAAAAATGCTTCATCTACTGAATATACTTCTACGTTTTCTTTGCCAAGCATTATCCGCAAGGTTTCCATTACCCGCCAGCTAAGGTCGCCGTACAAATTATAGTTACTTGAAAATGTGGCTACCTCATGTTTCTCAATCAAGGGTTTTGCTAAAAAATAAGGTCCCGCCATTTGTACTCCAAATGCTTTTGCTTCATCTGTACGAGATACAATACAGCCATCATTATTGCTGAGTACTACTACTGGTTTTTTATCCAAATGGGGCAGAAATAATCTTTCGCAACTACAGTAAAAACTATTACAATCTATTATGCCTGTCATACACCTCTAATTATATATATTACCACACCCCATATTTTAAAGTCGCTAAATTCACTCACTTCAATAGCTGATAGTTTAGCTGTTTCTGGAATTAACCGTAACTTATTAATTGTTTTTTCGTACCGCCGTATTAGCATTTCCCCATCAATAACTGCAATTACAATTTTACCATTTTGTGGTTTAACAGAGCGATCAACAATTACAATATCACCATCAAAAATACCAGCATTGATCATACTGTTGCCGCTTACTTTCATAAAAAAAGTAGCCGGTTTGTTGCGAATGAGTTGTTCGTTTAAATCAATGCCCCGTTCCATATAATCATCTGCGGCAGCTCCAAAGCCGCTGGCATTGGCGGTAACTACATTTAGCTGACTGAAATTTTTACTGCCACCGTAGCTGCTGCCAAAAAAATTTTCCACTTCCATAAAAATTATTTGATTAATAACTAAAATATTTAGTAAATTTATGCTAAAATAATTTGCATTTCCAAATTTAGATATGCACAAAATAAAAAAGAAGCGGCAATATAAAGTGGTGGTACGGTTGCAATAAACAGGGTACAAGGCTAACAGCTAAGCCGGCAGCCTTGCGGGCGCAGAAGCAATATTTTTATAAAGTGAAAAACAGCGAATATTATTTTACCTACAAACAAATAACATGCAATTGGTTACCAAATTTTATTTAGCAGACATTATTGTAAGAGCAATTAGCCCGGGAATACAGCTTCGCAGGGCATCTCAAAACAATCATTTACACTACCTGCAATTTTCTACACCCACTAATGATGAGTTATGGGCCTTTATTCAATCTATTCCCTATTTTGATCAACGGCTTAGAGATTTTTTAACGGGCAAGCAGGGAGAAAGCAACATTATTATTAGCCAAACCTGGGAAACTAATTTTATAATAAGGGTAAAGCAATGGGCCGATAGCAATACCTGGCTTCACATTGATCCAATATTTTCTATAGGGTTTTATCCGCAGTACATTACAAGGGGAAAAGATTTTTTATCTTTACCTTACTAGGGTAGGGGTAAATAGGTAAGGATTGTAGTGGTGGATGGTGATACTAAAGCATTAACCGTGTTTTAGTATTTGGTAAATAAAAAGTTTATCAACACACCTATCTATTTAAGTCCAGCTTTTGCGGCGTAAATTCTATTACAGCTTGCAACTGCTGCACAGTCGAGCACTTCAGAACTTTTTTTACATCAAAATAGTGCAGAATTTTTGCTGCCAATAAAACTGAAATCCTGTATTTATTCCAATGTAACCGTTCATTACAAATTCAACTAAAAAAGCCTTGTTAAATGCGTTTTCAGCAACTTTATCTTTAGAAATACCGGCAACCTTCTTTTGTTTTTATTTAATTTGTAGCGTGTAACTGTAAAATTTTGTACTTTTAAAATTATCAATGATTTAGCAATAAATTATTGTGGGAACTATTGGTTTGTACAATAAATTTAATAATTTTCAGGAAAATAACTTTATGGAACCAGATTTTGAAAATCTCCCCGAAGATGAAAAAATAAAAGCTGAAAATGATTTTTTAAAAATGAAAATGATGCTGGAGAATGGTGCTCATTTTGGCGGTATGCAAGGCGATGAAAATGTCCTTGATCCAGCGATAGAAAACATGTTTCTTAAAAATGTGATGGCCTTTGAAAAGAATTATACTGGTGAGCAAAAAGTAATAAAGCTTTTTGACAAAATTGGCCGCCCAATCCAGTTTTTATCAGTAAGTGAAATACCAGAAAGTGAAATGGATGCAGCCTGGGAAAAACTGGATGAATACCTTCAATTGAATAATATTTGTTTAAGCGCCTGTAGCCCAAAAGTAACAGCAAAGGAGCTGTACCGCTTTACTGTAGAAGAGTTGTTTGATCATGAAATGGATGATTTTGGTATGCCCGGCTTTACCTGTCATTTTACCTACGATGAATTTTATCCGGATATTGAATACGAAAACACCAATGTAGCTGTGGATGATTGTATTAAACCAATACTAAGCAAAGATTTAATGGAATGGATGACCTATTTTAAAACTGAAAATCTTACACTTAATAATCACCTGCAGCTTTCGGAAGACGGGTTCAGGGAAAAGGTAAACCTTTTTAAACAGGCCTACGACCAAATGGATGATTTGGAAGTAATGGTGGCCTCTTTCGATGCAATTGAAAATGTTTGTACTGTAAAAGGTGACTATGTTTTTACTGCTTTGGTAGAGAAAGAAAGCATACAACTTTCGGGTAAATGGGAGGTAGCTTTTGAACAGAACGCTGAAACTAAATACTGGTATATTTATAATGTACAGATAGCGGGTATACATTTTTAGCGCTGATTATGCTATTGCCAACGCTACTGTTTTTAATTGTGTTTTTTTGCAGCAGGATAATGGCAATGATTGAGAAAAGTAGCCTGATACACTTACCTGTATTGCATTTAAAACCCAAACAATAAGTACAACTGTTTAATTTATATTTTACTGCTCACTGCAAAAACGATAGAAGCGTACAAGTAAACTGCTGCCGGTTGCACAGCAATGTTAAGCCCTGATTGCAGCGGCTCCTTTATTGGCAGAATTGCATTTTTAAAGTCTTTCAATTTCTTCTTTTGTCAATCCTGTAGTTTTTGCAATTAAATCAATGTCAAATCCGTTAAATTTAAGTGATTTGGCAACTTCTATTTTACCTTCTATTTTACCTTCTATTTTGCCTCTAATTTCTCCTTTCTTTTCAGCAAACTCAATTCTGCCAATTTCATCTCTTTCTTTTATTGAGGCTCTTAGATAATCGTCTAACTCACTCTTTG
>JBBQTZ010000306.1:0-4715 GCA_038234405.1 Chitinophagales bacterium | reverse complement strand
TGTAACCGGATGGTTTCAGTATTTGCTATGTTTACAAATACTAAAAAAACACTGTAAAATTCAACCTTGCAAAAAATGGAGTACCCGGTGTAAAATGTATTTCGGAAACTGGTGCAGGCTCGTTTTGTAAACGACTTTCTGTGTCAAATTGCGTTTCTTTCCATTTGGTGTTTAAGACATTCTGGATTGATAAACCAGCTTCCCAGTTTTTTATAGAATAATTTACGGCAGCATCCACAATAAAATATCCTTTAGCTGTTACAGTATAATCTTCGTTGGCAGGTCTTTTATCCATATAGCGATAACGCAAACTCCCATTCCAGCCATATTGTTTACGATAGGTGAGGCCGCCTACACTGGTAAAACGTGGTGCCAAAGGCAGATAGCTTTCAGTTTTTGCAACACCAACTGCTCTTGGGTTGGCAATTGATACATCAAGGTCTGCAAATAGATTAGTAAATACCTCGTACCGCATAGATACATCTATACCAACTCTTCTTGATTCACCACTTGGTTCTACTACTCCCTCATCACCTACATAAATAAATTCCTGATCGAGTTGCAAATACCAGAGCGCTGCCTGTAGCATCATTTTTTTTGTTGGTTTAAATATGCCACCAATATCTGTTCCCCAACCCGGCGGTACTACTTTTTTCCCATTTTGCTGAACAGCTACCCGTGTATCATTGCTATGAAAACCACGGCCATTGTACCAGTATAATTGCACTTTATCATTAACCCTGTAATTGAAGTTTAATTTAGGGCTTACCAATGCTGCATTCGATGATAGTTGCCTGCTGTTTAATTGATCGTTGTAACGATTGCTAAAGTAATCTGCCCTAAGGCCTGTTGTGATATCTAATTTATTGGTTAGTGAAAATTTTTGCGACCAAAATACTCCGGTATTTAATTCATTTACTTTTCCTGCCATAATTGGCTCCGTGGTAATATCCCTGTTTTTTGTACGGGATAATTCCAGGTTATCTATCATGTCGTAACGTACCTGAATTCCGGCAATGGTTTGTGTTTTAATACTTCCCAGTAAAAAATCTTTTTGATAAGAACTGGTATATCCCAACAGGTTTCTATCTTCTGCCTGTCTTATCTGGTCGCCATTTATAGGGTCTTCTTTAAAGAAAGTAAAGTTAGAGTACAGCTTAAATTTGTAATGCGTATAATAAATCCTGTTCCGCAATACGCCACCATTGTTAAAATTATTCACCAGTTCAATATTCGCATTGTACCGGGAGGTTTGCCCACCTTCTGTATTATCAATTGCACCAAAAAAACCAATGGCACCATCATTTACTGCCCTGTCGGGTATTTGGCCAGAAGCATTCCATTTACTTGTAAATCCGCTCACCAAAGCAGTTAATGTACTATTATTACTAAGGCTGCCGTGGTATTTAAGCATACCGTTATATCTATTAAAGTTTTGAGGGCTTTCAAAAAAACCTTTGGTAAAAGAAGCTTCACCAGCAAAATATAAACTTTGGTTGCGCCTGTCGCTTTTTTGTTTTAACAAATTAAGCCCGGAAATACCCCGAAAGGTATTGAACTGTCCACCTTCTGTTTTTACAAAATTGTTTTCCAGATAATTCTTTGTTTTAAAGTCAACATAACCTGCTGTTGCAAAATTCCCTTTATCGGCAAAATAGGGGCCTTTATTAAAGTTTACTTTTTCAATTATTTCAGGAATCAGAAAATGTAAGTCGGCATAACCTTGTCCATGAGCATGGCTTACCATATTTACGGCCATACCATCTACGGAGAGATTAATATCGGTTCCATGGTCAATATCAAAGCCACGCAAAAATATTTGTTCTGATTTTCCACCACCTGCATGTTGGCCTATAAATAATCCCGGCACCATCCGTAATACTTCCTGCGAATTATTAATGGGGCGGAGGTGAATATCCAAATCACTGATTGTTTTAAAAATACCACCGCTGCTACTATTGTCAGCCGCACGAACAGTAATTTCTTTAAGACTTGATATGGCAGTGCTTAAATAAATTATGGCTGTATTTGTGTTATCCCCTTTTTTAAGCGAAAAAATTTCAACGATTTTAGTTTCATATCCAATTCTTGATACGATAAGCTTTTGTGAAAAGGTTGAAATACCGGCAATGTTTACAAAACCATTTTCATCGGCTGTTGCAGTAAACTTTAAATCTTCACTTTGAACAAGGGCTTCGGTAACAGGAATTTTTGATTTATCATCAACCAGGTAAATGCCCTTAATACTAGTTTGGGCAAAAAGAGGAATAGTTATTAATGTTAAAAAGCTACATAATAGCATTGCTGATTTTGGTAAAAAAAGTCGCATAATAACAATTTTGTTATGGTTGGTAAATTTTAACAAAAATAAATACGGTAAAACCCGTTCGGTGGATTTAAAAAAAATTGCATTCAATAAAAACAATTTTTTAAATTCTTTTTAATGCTGCTTAAAAAAACAATAAAATGTTAAATCCAAGATTTAACAATTGTCGTATGTATATCCGAGCTCAACAAAACAAATGATTTCTTAGAGAAAAAGTTATACGGCCAATCTCCTGCAACAACATTTTTAGAACCAGTTTTCTTTTAACGAAAGCAAAAAATATCTTTTCCCTAAGCAATTACATAAGCTGTATTACCCATGCAAGCTGGTACTTTAATTTTTCCTGCAAAAACAGGAAATTATTTTTTCAAAAAAAAAATTAATCATGAAAAAAAAATTTTCAGCAGCTTTTCTATTGATGTTGATGATGGTAAACATCACGGCGCCATTATTTGCTTCATCACACAGAGAAGCACCATTAATTGCCAACGACCCCCTGGCAGATAATACAGATGTATATGCCTTCCGAAGCCCGGATGACCCGAACAAGGTTACGATTATTGCCAACTACATACCGGGTCAATTGCCACAGGGCGGCCCTAACTACTATTCTTTTGGCGAAAACATTCGATATGAAATTCACATAGATAATAACATTGCAACTAAAGGCGATGATATTGTTTACAGGTTTACATTCAAAAAAGTAAACTTTGATCCAACTACTTTTTTTAATATCAGATTGGGTAAAGAAAATTTAAAAACCACCTATCTGATGGAAAGAAGCATGGATGGTGGTAAAACTTTTCAGTCAGTTATTAAAAGTGGAGTAGTACCTCCTACTAACATTGGTCCACGTTCCATAAGTTCGCCTGTAGGGCTAAACACGCCAGACTACAATACACTTATTAAAAAAGCTATCACTACATCTTCTACAGGTGAAAAAGTGTTTTGTGGCCCTGCTGATGATCCATTCTTTGTGGACCTTGGAGGTTTATTTGATTTAGGAGATGCCCCTCGCCAGTCTGGTAAATCAGTTGATGGGCTTAAGTGCCTGAATGTATCTACAATTGCACTGCAAATAGATATATCTACCTTGCAAAAAGATCGCAAGTCTGTTAGCCAGTGTTCAAATATTCTTGATCCAAATTATGTAATTGGTGTTTGGGCGAGCGCAAGCAGGCAGCAGATAAAAGTAATAAATACCTACAGTGCAGATCTGCTAAAAACCCTTAAACCAAATCCAGACAGGGTTTTTAAACCTGAACTTTTTTCTGGTAACTGGGTACAGGTTTCAAGGTTGGGTATGCCTTTGACAAACGAAGCTATTGTGCCTATAAATTATAAAGATATATGGAACACTTTAACACCTTATGATGATCTTACTACCATCAATTTGTATGGTAACTATTTTTACAATCCAGAGCTTTCGCTTTACATGGATGATGCAAAATTTGGGGGTGCTGTTCCTGGCTTTAAACAATTAAGGGTTCAAAAAAATTCTTTGGGATCATTTGGTTTTGGTAATGGGCAAAATGGTTTATATGGTTTAAAAGGAAATCCTGCTTTAGCGGGTACAGCATTGGATGATGCCATTTTTGGCACATTGCTATTACCAGCTAAAAACTCACCACGCTCTGTTGATCTTTGGCCTATTTTTCACACCGGTGTACCTAACCTGGCTCCTTACCAGTTGGCAACAGGTAAACCAGCGGGAAATCCGCTGGCAAAAGGAAAACCATTTATCAATAACTTTTTACCAAATGGTGGCGATATGCTTCGGTTAAATATGGCCGTGCCTCCAACTCCAAGAGATAGCAAAGATTTTAGCTCCCTTGGTCTTGTACAGGCTGCAGTTAGCGGATTAACAAATCCTGTATACGCCAATACCAACCTTCAAAATATACCAAATATGGATGGTTTTCCTAATGGCAGAAGGCTGGAAGATGATGTAACAAGAATTGAGTTGCAGGCAGTTGGCGGCGTTGTTTTGGCAGCTATTGGATTGTGGTATGATGATTATAAAATTGGTAGTAGTCCGGTAACACCCCAACTGGTAAATGTATTAAGCTATACAACTGGCGTTGAAAAAAATGATGCACCTTTTAAAACTGCATTCCCTTACGTAGCTACGCCATGGGCAGGTACACATATTTGTGATTGCGGCGAAAATGCAAAATCTTCTTCTGGCCCAAATATGGGTGAAAACAGGATGGTTTACCAGGGAGCTCTTTCCATTGCAGCACCGGAAGTAATGGCAACTACATCTCCTAATCCTTTTTTAAGTGCAAGCACCGTACGGTATCGTTTAGATGCAGCTGCCCAGGTAGGTATTGCATTGTACGATGTAAATGGTAATCAGGTTAAAGTAATTGCAAACAAATATCTTAAA
>JBBQTZ010000305.1:0-4755 GCA_038234405.1 Chitinophagales bacterium | reverse complement strand
GTTAGATACCGGGATGGATTAACGGTTGATATTATTGAAACTGTTTTATATGCAGATACAAAAGCAGCATGGTACACACAGTTGTTTGCACCAACGCTAAAGAAAAAAACGCTCATTGAAACCTGTAAAAATATTTGGCATTTTGTAAAATCACAGATTCCCTATAAGCTAGATCCTGAAGGACAACAATGGATTAAAAGCCCGGGTAGGTTGTGGCAAGATAGATCAGGTGATTGTAAATCATTCTCCATTTTCACAGGCAGTTGCTTAAGAAACTTAGGTATCCCTTACGGCTACCGTTTTTCAAGTTACAGCAGCGTAAATCCTCAGCCTACACACGTATATGTTTATGTGCCTTTGGCAAATGGTAAAGAAATTATTTTAGATAGTGTTTGGACGGGACCGTTCAACACCGAAAAAAAATACACATATAAACAAGATAAGCTCATGAGCAGAATATCATATTTAGGAAGCGTTGGTAAACCAGGTGTTTACGTAAAGCCCGCTCATGTGCCTGGTGTTTTAATACTTACTAAAAACTTTGATCAAATAAGCGAAGGCGAAATGGACTTGCTATTAGCCCGCCAACGCCTGGAGATAGAAAAAGAAAATAGTGCTGCTGTTGGTGGCCCGTTTAACTGGCAAATCGAAAAATATGACAAAGCAATTGGGATTATACAAAATGCCCTGGATAATGTAGATAACCCCGGTTACATTGAAGGCATTGGTAATAATATGATTAACAAAGCCAAAAAAGCGGGTAAAAAGAAAAGTGGTGGTGGCTTCTTTAAAAAAATAGGTAAAGGAATATCAAAAGGTTTAAAAACTGTTACAAAAGTTGTTACAGCTCCGGCCAGGATAATTGCAAAAGGAATTTTAGAACTTTATATTCCCAAAGCCGCTATGATGTTTTTATACCTGTTTGCAGAAGAAAAAATGTTGACTGATAAAATGAAGGCCAAGCGCAAAAAAGCAGAAAAGTTTAAAAACTTTATTGTTAAAAAAATTGGCATGAAGGAGAAACACCTGATGGGGATTATTCGCAATAGCCTTACTAAAAAATTAAAAACGAGCCCGGAGAGTTTTTTAGCAAAAGGGTTAAAATCTGTAGCAGTAATTAAAGGAATTGGCGACATTGGTAATCAGAAAAAACTCAAGGTTAATAAACAAAAAAATAAAAAAAGTGGCCTTCAAAGAATTCCTTTTACAGCCAGTACAATAAAAAGTAGTGATGTAAAAGCAGTTGCACCTATAATAAGCAGACAAAACCTGCAATCTAATTTTGCAATGTATCAAACACAGGCAAATGATAGCGCAATTGAAAATAGAAATATGCGCAGGCAAAATAATGTAGATGCAGCAAAAGGGCTTGCTACCTCTTTAGCAACAGGAGATCCTATTGGTGCAATTATGGCCGCTATTAACTGGATAATAAGCAAGCTAGGCGGCAAAAAAGAAGGTGTTGATTTAAGTGCAAAGGATATACCAAACATTGCTGAAGATGCTGGTAACGCTTTTAACTATGGCGATTTAAAGGAGGATTACAGCAATGTACCCGAGCAAGTAAAAGAAATAATTAAAGAGAAGGCAACCGCTATGATTGATAATGATTTGAACTACAACCAGGCACTGGTTAAAATTCAAAACGAAATGCCTTCGCTCAATTACAAACAACAGCAAGAAATTGCACGGGAGGTAGCGGAAGGGTATGAGCCTATTGAAGAGGGAGAGGCTAATGAAAGCGCCGCTGCAATAAAAAATCAGCGGGCAGATACTTTACCGGAAATGGAAAAAACTGGTGGACGATCAGGCCCTGGTATGTGTAACTGTTAAATTATAATAGTATAGCTAAAAGCTAAAAAATAGTATCTCATCACTCATAATAATTATAAAAATGGCAAAGAAAAAAGTTTCTGGTATTGGCGCAATTGATCGTCAAATAAAAACAACCAGAACCAAAATTTCATCAATTAAGAAAAAAGCTTCTGCAGAAAAAACTGTAAAGCGTAAAAAATCTCAATTGATGAAATTGCAAACACAGCTCAAAAGAATGAGCGGCCGTACCTCCAGCAAACGCCGGTAGTACAAGCGCCTGTATTTCGATAGATCTACTGGCATGATTCTCACAAATAAATCACAGCCCAAAAGGCATAAATTAAAAAAAGTGGCAAGTAAATTAAATTTTAAAAAGGTTAGCGAACGTCTAAAAGATGCTGGTGTAATGGCTGCAGGTTCTGTAGCTGGCAACTATGCAAACGGGGCTATTGCTAAAATGTTGGGTAGAAAAAACAACCCAAAGCTTAACGCTGGTATCAGGTTAGCGGCTGCAGCATTATTACCAACGCTGTTAGGCGAAAGCAAAAAAGCCGGAATGATTACCACGTTCAGTAATGGAATGTTAGCAGAAAGTGCAGTATCATTAGCGAGAGCTTTTGGTGTACCTGGTGTTAGCGGTACCGAGATGGACGACATGGTTTCCGGATACTCTTTAGAAGGTACAGAAACAATGGACCAGGTTAGTGGCCTTGATAGTTAATGCTATCAAAAAAGTATTTTAATTAAAAATTTTATCGCATCAATTTTTCAAAAATTTACAATGAAAAAGTTAGGAATTATTTTAAGTTTATTTTCAGTAACAATGTTGCTAGCTGCTGCTATTGTTGTTGTTGCTGGTACAGATGTACAAACAACTGTTGCAGGTGTTGCAGCATTTGAATGCTTGTTTTTTGGGTTAACTGCATTAAATATTATTGAGTTACCCGCTGGTATTACTGCCATGTACATTGGCGCACCTGGTAGCGGTGGTGCTGGTGTTCAGGTAATTAACACAGATAAAAATAGAGGTGCTTACATGGTGTATGCTACCAACCCGGAGTTTGAGGGAAAAACTATTTTTGAATCTTTTTTAAGGATAGATACATTATTAACAAATGGTACCAATAGCGTTAAATTTTTAACGTATGCGGGAGATAGTGCAAGTGTATTACCTACAGAAAGAAGGCTAGACCGTAACGACAAATTTGCAGTAACAAAATTAGGTTTCTTTTTGTGCAAACAGCCAGACGGAAAATCAAATGGTGAGTTACATTCTTATCCTAATTTAACTGATTTTAGTGGGCCGGTAGCAGCAGATCTTGCAGCTATTTACCATGGCCGTTTAAACATTACCATTGGTGGTAAAAGAATTGTAAATGGCTTAGATATGCAGCGTTTTAAAAAAGTGCCGCAAACGCAGCAATCTGCTGCTACAAATTACGATCAAAGTAATTTGCACGATAAGCTTACACCAATTACACCTCATCTTAATATAGATGGTAGTGCAAACAACGAAATTGAGGTTACTTATCCAAGCCATGCCGGTTGGGCTGCTGGTACTGCTCCTGCAGGGTTTAAGCATTATCTTGTTATGTATGCTCACGGGTTTTTAATTACCCAGGGTAGTGCAAACATTTAAGCAAAAAAATAGTAGAGTTCATTTATAAAATAAAGGCCGCTCCGAGGATCGGAGCGGCCTTTTTAAATTAATACCTCATCATGGATCAAGTTAGAGAGCTAGGAAGAAGCTATACCGTAGAACTTCCAATTTTAAGCAATACCAATAGTAAATTTTCTTTTGGTGATAATGAAACTGCATTAGATAATGTAGTAATTACAGGTATATCTGTACTAAGCCCTTATGTTGGAAAAGCTCTGTCGGGTAGAAATTTAATGAGCTTAAACGATATTGCAAATGGGTTTATCACATTAGCAGATAGCAGCAAAAAAGAATACAATAAACAATTTCCTTTGGAGATGTTTATTAGAGGCGAAGTAATGATACATATTAAACGTAAGCTTATTTCAGTAAGAAATTGTTACGTTGATTTGCCGCTTATTAATGCTGTTGCAATACCCGCCGGCCCGCCTGCTGGTTTGGCAATTGTTTTTGTTTTTATGTACGAGCCGTTTAGTGCTGACATACATAAAATAAACAGTATTGGTGAAGTAGAAAATTATTAATCAAATTACTCGCTGGAGTAAATTTAATTTAAGGAAATGTCACGACAATTAAGACGGCTTGGACTGAGTCATAATGCAGAAATATTTATTGATACTAATACAAAAACAGAATTCCCGTTTAGCGACAATGTGATTTTGTTGGATAAAGTTTTAGTACACGCAATAAATATTTGTGTACTAAATCAAAAAACTCCCAGCTTTAAAAATCCGCCGCCATATTTAAAATTGATGGAAGGTTATTTAACTTTATCCGGGTATAATAATGAGCAATATAATAAAAGACTTCCTCTAGCTTTTTTTCAAAAAAAAACAATAAGCTGGATTGGTAGTAGTACAGATGTAGTTTTCATCAAACCAAAATTAATTTCTATTCGTAACAGTGTATTAGAGTTTCCATCAATAGGTAGCTGGGCAGGTTTTCCTGCAGATGGCTACGGGGTAACTTTTACTTTCTTTTACGACAAATATGATCCGGCTATTCACCAGGTTAATGCATGGGGCGAATTAATAAACGATACAAACGTTTAAACCCTAAACCCTAAACTCTAAACCAACAACAATGGCAATAGTAGGTAAACACAATGTAATAGAACTGGTTAGGCTGCAGAAAACACCGTATTGGCGTTTATTTGAAAATAGCAATAAGCGTAGTAGTGGCAACTTTATTGATAGTGCAGATTTTTCAGATGCTACGCTCGATGTTGCAATAAGTGCTGAGCAGTTAAGACGCTCACTTGATATGTTAAGTACAGGTAT
>JBBQTZ010000304.1:0-4786 GCA_038234405.1 Chitinophagales bacterium | reverse complement strand
GATTTTCGGGCAGATGCTAAAAAGGTTGTTTTCTTATTTTTAGATAGCGGCCCTTCCAATGTAAGGGCAGATTCGGTAACGCTTGCCCGTACATTTCCCTGAAATTTATTTGCATTACCCACTTTTTGTTTAAACTGAAATACACTGCTGAGTGCATTGTCATATCGGGCATCAAAAGCAGATGAACTTAGTTTTACATCCTCAATAAAAAATACGTTTAAAATACCCTGTGGTCCACCACTGCCGCCTTGTGTTTGAAAGTGATTGATTACTGGTATTTCAATGCCATCTAAATAAAATACATTTTCGTTGGATGCGCCACCACGAATGATGATATCGTTTCGAAAGGTACCACCACCCTGCCCGCCACCAACGCCGGGTAATGTTTGAATTACTTTGCTGATGTCAAAATTACCACCGGGGTTACTTCTTATTTCTTCCGTTGTTAATCGTTGAACACTGAGCGGTGTTTCTAAGGAGGCAGCACGAACACTGCGTTTGTTGGTCTTTATAACTACTTCTCCTAAAGCCGCTGCATCCTGTTCTAGCTCAACAGTAAATACACTTTCATTACCACTGTTTACAACAATATTATAAAGCGTAAATGTTTTAAACCCCACGGAGCTAATTACAAGATTATAAGTTTTAACGGGAATGTTCAAAATTCTAAATCTACCGGTAGAATCGGCGGCAGCAGATAAGGTAGTGCCGCCAATATTAATGTTTGCGCCAGCCAATGATTGCTGCGTATTTTTTTGAAGGATGGTTCCGCTGATACTGCCGGTTTTTTGTGCCGAAACAAAACCAACCATTAAACAAATGGCAAAAGAAATGATGAAAGATTTTAAAAAAGAAGACCTGAGTGCTGTTTTGCTTTGATCCATTTACTTATCTTTTTAGTTTGGTATAATACTTTTAAAGAGCCTAAATTAAGGCTATAAGGAATTGCAACAAACAACAAATCATTATTTTTGTTGTATAAAATACAAATATGAAAACATATTCCAACATAAAAAGATTGATTGAGTGGGCAGAGAAATTTGATAAACAGCTTTTAGCCGGGGAGCAATGGGATGATAAATATTTTGTAAGCTGGCTTTCTGCTGAATTGAATGCCGACACAGAGACCGATACGGTTTTACCAGAAAATACCGAATCAACTATTGCTATGCTTATTATTTTCATGTATAAATATGCTGTGTTTTATTCAAGGAAGATTTTTAAGCATTCCATCATTTATTCAATAGATGATTTTGGTGTATTAGCAACATTGTTGCCGGATAAAAAATTAAAGAAATCCGATGTTATCCGTGAATGTATAGCTGAAAAATCGTCGGGCAATGAAGTGCTAAAAAGATTACTTTGCCAGAAACTAATTAAGGAAACCAACCATCCTACCGACAAACGAAGCAAGCTTTTGGAGATTACCCCTGAGGGTTTGAGTGAAATAAATGCGATTCTGATTCAAATACAAAAAATGGGCTCCCTTGTTACAGGCAATCTCAGCAAGCAGGAAAAAATAATGTTGTTTGGGATGCTTTCAAATCTGCATCAATTTCATAAACCTTTATTTGAAGCTAATAATGAAAAATTGCTGAATGAAAAACTAGGCATTAACCCGCTTTGAAACTAGCCCGTATTGCAGAAAAATCAGCGGAAAAGCTTGCTACCATTGTATTTTATATTTTTAAAGACCCGGTTTGGGTACTACAGATTTTATTTTACAAAGAGATTGGGCGCAATTATTACTATAATTATTAAAGAAAATATTAACCAATATCCCAGCTCATACTACCGTCTTTTTCATCTTTCAACAAAATACCAATAGCAGAAAGCTGGTTGCGGATTTTATCTGATGTGGCGTAGTCTTTTTTAGTTTTTGCATCTTTGCGCATTTCTATCAGCAACTGCATTACTCCACCCAACTGGTTGTTATTGCTTAGGGTAGTTGTTTTTAAGCCCATAATATCTTCTAAAAAAAAGGTAAACTGCTGTTGCAATAAAGCCAGCGTGCTGCTGCTGATGGCTCCGGATTTTATATGACCATCCTTTATAGAGTTAATAACGGCGGTAAGATCAAACATATTGGCCAGTACTTTGGCAGTGCTGAAATCATCATCCATAAATACCTGCATTTCATTAACCTGTTGCAGTACTTTGGCATCAAGGTCTGTATTGGTATCACCTGCAATAAGAGGTAACTTTTTTAAAATTTCATACGCTTCCCACAATCGTTTCAATGCCTTTTCGCTTGCTACCAAGGCATCATTGCTAAAATCCAGCGGGCTGCGGTAATGGCTTTGCAAAATAAAAAATCTTATCACCATAGGGTTAAATGGCTGCGAAAGTAAGGGGTGGCTACCGCTAAAAAGCTCGGTAAGCTTTATAACATTGTTATAGCTTTTACCCATTTTTTTACCGTTGATGGTAATCATATTATTGTGCATCCAATACCTTGCAGGAGTGTGATTGTTACAAATGGTACTTTGTGCTATCTCACTTTCGTGGTGCGGAAACTGTAAATCCATTCCGCCTCCATGTATATCAAATTGTGCGCCCAGGTATTTAGTAGCCATGGCTGAGCACTCAATGTGCCAACCGGGATAACCCTCACCCCAAGGGCTTGACCAGCGCATAATATGTTCAGGTGCAGCCAGTTTCCATAAAGCAAAATCTGCCCGGTCTCTTTTTTCACCCTGCCCTTCCAGCTCTCTTGAGGCTTCTTCTCTTGTGCCCGAAGTCATTAAATCTTCCAACACCCTGCCGCTCAATTTGCCATAATCATGGGTGGCAGCATACTTTTTTACATCAAAATAAACTGATCCGTTTACAACATAACCATAGCCCGCCTCAATAATAGTTTTAATCATGTTGATTTGCTCTACAATATGGCCTGTAGCAGTAGGTTCAATACTAGGTTCTACACAATTAAACTGCAGCATGGCCCAATGAAAAAGATTGGTATATTTCTGCACCAGTTCCATTGGCTCCAGCTTTTCCAGCAAAGCTTTTTTCCCTACTTTATCTTCTGCCTCCCTACCTTCTTCTTCAAAATGACCAGCGTCTGTTATATTGCGAACATAGCGCACTTTATACCCTTTATGGGTAAGATAGCGGTTTACAATATCAAAAGTTATGTAAGGCCTTGCATGGCCAAGATGACTTTCGCCACTTACTGTAGGGCCGCAAACATACATACCTGCATGGCCGGGTGTGATGGATTCAAATATTTCTTTTTGGCGGGTATAAGAGTTGTAAACTTTTAAAGACATGATGCTTTTGTTGGTGTATATGGGGGTTAGCGATTGTTGACTGTTAAAATAAGCAGTCAAAAATACCATTCATTTTATTTATTTAACTGATACATCTGCAATAATAGGAAAATGATCGCTCAGTTTTTTTTCTTCCCGTGTATATTGGTGTATAACAAACGACGGTTGCATAAAAATATTATCAATCCTTAATGTAGGCCCAATGCTGCTATATGTTCTGCCAAGGCCGGCTCCTTTTTCTACAAAAGCATTCTGCAATCCTTCACCTATTTTTTGATAAGCGTATGAGTTAGGAACGTCGTTTAAATCGCCACAAACAATTACAGGATAGGGGCTTGCATTAATTGCCTCCTTAATTTTATCTGCCTGCAATTGCCTTTTTAAAAAACCACTTTTAAATTTAGAAAGTACACTTTTAGAGCGGCTTAAATCTTGCCGGCTTTCCAGTGAAGGGTTTTCTATATACTGCAGGTTAACCGGCGTAAATTTTAATGATTGCAAATGAATATTAAACACCCTGCAGGTATCTACACCCTTTACAATATCTGCATATTGAAAATTATTATTGTAATTAAAAGGAAAACTACCAACAGTTTGCCGGTTAATGATAGGATATTTTGAAAATATTATAAGGCCAAAATGCTGATGATTTAAAAAATCTTCTTTAAAATTGTACGAGAAAAAATATTCTGGCATTGATAACTTATGAGCATATTCAAAAACAGAAAAAAAGCTATATTTTTTGTAATAGTCCGTATTAAGATTTACCAGTGTATCACCAGCTACCATTTCTTGAAAGCAGGCTATATCTGGCTTATATTCATTTATAACAGTAATCATATCGTCCCTTATATCGGGGCGTTGCTTATTGTACAAAATATCGAACTGTGCTACATTCCAACTCATAATTCTTATATTACCCTGTTGCTTTTCCATCAAAAATGAGGTAGACAACCTAAATGGTACAATGTGCTGAACAGGCTTATAGGCTAGCGCAATGGTTAGTATAAAAATAGTAATGTATCCGGGCTTTGCAAACAGCCAGAAAATGGCAAAAATACACAGCAGTATCAATAGATAAAAAGCAGACAAAGTTAAAAGCCCAACAGGCCACCACGGGGCAGAAAAAAAACTTTCATTATAACAACCGATTAAAAAAAAAATTGATATTATAATATTAATTATGATAAGAAACTTTTTAGATATTTTTCTGAAAAGGCTTTTAGACATTGCATAAAGATAAGATTTGAAGGACAATTAATAGATACATGCCCGGTAGTTGGATTAATTTAATATGGGCATATTACTATTTATTAAACCCAGATTTTGCAATTGAAAGCGCAATGCGGTTTTTAAATGCAATACAGATAAGTGTTTCAGGTTATTATGTAAACAAAGAATAGTAAATTATTTTGAGGTCGGGAATGTTCTTAAAAGCTTACTGTTACCGCTAATAAAGCAGTATCAGATTTTTATTTGTAAAAATCCGGATTAAAAGAGGCAAACTGCCTGTT
>JBBQTZ010000303.1:0-4809 GCA_038234405.1 Chitinophagales bacterium | reverse complement strand
AGAATATATTGCAGAGGTAGAAGACTGGCTGGAGGGAAAAGGAACCACCACACAGCTTCGCTTATTACTGCGGTTTGGATGCCATTAATTTTCCACCGCCGGAACAATTAAATGATGCCGAAATAAAAATGGTATTGGAGGCTTTTAACAGCATGATGTTTACCTGGAACCTTGATATTGATCTGCCCGAATTGTTACCTCTGCCAATTGCATATAAAATGACCGTGGATACATTGAATGAAAAAACGTCGATCGCAAACAGCGGAACGATGGGTTTTGATTTTTGTACCGGTTACGCCCCGGATTGTGTGTTTAAAGAATATTGCCCCTGCCTTAAAATATGGAATGAAGATGATGATATAAAAGATGTGGATTTTCCGGAGAACGAATTGCCTTTTTAAATTGGTTGAGCAATTAAACAGATTAATTTTAATGAACAATACAGCCATTGCTGCAAGCTGAAAGATAAAACAATCAATATGGAATATCCACGCTTCCTTTCATCCGGTGCTAATAACAGGGTAATTGCACTTACTGAAACGGAGGTTGCTAAATTGTTTGTGGACGATACCAGGTCTGCTCCCGTGGTCGGTGTCCCCACCGAACACTGCTTGCTTTAGAATACCTCCCGAAAATGTGTAAGTAACCCAAACTCATCCACGTTTGTTCATAAAATTTTGCAGAAGAAAACCTATACTCCGCAGGGCTGTTGCATAACAACCAATGAGGTTGCATCGGGTTCAGATGCCCGCCTGAATAACTTATCGGGCAGCCATATATTCCAACTTTTGGGCAGCCATATGCCTGCTGAAAACTTTTATTGCCAATGGATTTCTAAGCCAAATATTCTGTTGCCTGTTTGTTGTTGTTACCACATAGTTTTTAAGCACCATGTCTTTCATTTGTTTCATCTTGTTGTTCAAAGTTTTAGCAGTAAACTTTTCAAAACTATTCTCAGGAAAATCTTTTCCGTTCATGCACAATTGCTCCCACAACAAGTATATGTGATTGGGCATTATTACGTAACCGTTTATTTTAATCAGTTGCTGCTGTACCAGCAAATGCAAGCTGTTAATTACAATCATTTTGTTCTCATCAGGCATTAATAAATGCTGACATTTATTGATGGTGATTGTCCAAAAATAAATTTCATTTAATTCAGTATAGGAATTGCGGTGGCCCTTGTAACCAAATTCACTTTCTTTCATGGTTGATATGCTTACTATAAGATATTAAAAAATCAGGGTGGGGTTTCTTATTTTTTTTTGTTTTCGGTACTATTGTAAGAGCGGTCGGTGAGGACACCAACCACGGAGGCAAAAACTAACATCGTATCCTTTTAATCGCACCATTGAGGAATTGAAATTTAACACTTAATTGTAATGTTACATCCGATACAAAAACTTTTAATCGCACCATTGATGAATTGAAATGCCATCAATGCGCCCACCGTTGCTATTTATAATAAGCTTTTAATCGCACCATTGATGAACTGAAATACCAATATACAAGTGCTAACAACCGATACTTTTACTTTTAATCGCACCATTGAGGAATTAGAATAATAAATCCTTGCGTTGCTTAAACATTTTTGTAGCAAACCGTTCGCAATGGTAAAACGCTTGGCACTTCCCATGCCCTTATTGCTGCTTTTATTATAGACCAAGCCGGACAGTATCTATTGCTGGATTTTGAAAGAAGCAACCTCAGCAGCCTGGCATTCTTTTACAAAAGTTTTAAGGGCTGTAAAAGAAAAATATGTTGAACTAATAAACAATGAACTCCCGAGGTTATTAAGGTTATATAAAAAGTAATATGCAATATATTTTTGCTGAAGTTCGATTTCAAATAATGTTGTTTAACAAACATTTATTACTTAGTATGTTTTCATTTTGTACCATATTCTAAAACCAGATCTGTACGGCTGTTGGTAGTAAACTGTTTGCCAATATTAAAACCGGCAAAATCTGTTTTTAAAAAGTGAGAGGTTACTGAAAGTTTATTATCCATTCTTTTTACCGAAAGATAATGAAACATGGGTTTGTAATCAGCAGCTTCATCCGGTATGGCGGTTGAAGATGCATTCAGCGGCTGATGAATACCACCACCGCCGCCAATTACTAAAAAATCTTTCCCCAGCTTATAAAAATGTTCATAAGCATGTGCATGGCCCGAAATAAACAACTGGGCTTTTTTGGATTGAATATATGCAGGTACAAAATTGTTTTGCACGGTTTGTGAGCATTTAACTATTTTGCTGTTAGTATAAGGAGAATGATGACAGGCAACAATTACCGCTTTGATAGAATCTACAGCATCAAGGCTTTTCAACGTTGCCTGGTACCATGATTGTTGCTTATCTTTTTCTTCAACGGAAAGTGCATTAAAATTAGAATTAAGCAGCACAACAGCCACAGAATCGGCTACTGAAACATACCCGGTATTTACGTTCATTGGAAATCTTTTATTAAAATTAGACTCACCTTTTCTTTTATTCAGCATTACTTCATGATTGCCCAAAACTGCACAAACGGTGCTGCCTTGTTTGCGACAGCTATCTAAAAACTTATCTACTTTTTTCCATTGATGATTGCTGGCGCCCAAGGCAACCACATCGCCTAACATGTATAAATAGCCCGGTTTTTTTTGCAGAATTTCGCTGAATTCAAGTGAAGTTGCCCTGGTATTTTGGTTTGGCCTGAGAACTAATTTCTCAACCATCATCGGCTTTTGTGTATCACTTACAAAAATGATATTATTGTCTTTGCTGGTTGCAGCTTTGTTATCATCCGATTGGGCATTTGTAAATTGTGCTGTAAAAAACAACAGACTAAGAAAGGATAAGCGTTTTTTCATGTGGATATAGGTTTTAATTTTTATTGCCGTGTATGATATTTGATGAGTAGGATTGTAAGGTTTCCTTGTAAAGGGCCGTACTTGTAAGTTACCACAACTTTAAAGCAAATAAGTAACTGTTTTACCTGCCTTATGCCATCTAACTAAATCACTTTCCCTTTCTTCCATCCCATTGAAAAAACTTCCATACCACTCTTAGCTCTGCACTTACCACATCATCTTTTGTTTGAAAGGCGTTCATCCATTTAGCTTCTGCAGCAATAGCGGTTGTTTTCGATATTGGAATTTTGTAGGCAACTGCAACACTCGTGCCTAAGCTATTTGATTTAGAAATCACTTTACCTTCATAATCCAATTTACTGGTTAACATATAGGTGCCAAAGCCTGCAAAAATATCTAATCTTTTTACTACAGCCATCGACCATACAACCATAACCGGGATGGCGCTTACACTCACTTTTCCCTTTTTATTGCCGTTAACTAATTTATAGGAATAGAAGTTGCAAAAGCCGGTTTCGAGCCCTAACCTTAGGCGGTACTGTGGTTGCCAAAGTATCCGGATAGTGGCTGCGGGCCCGCTTCTTACAAAATCTTTTTCAATACCCGTAGCCTTAAAATTAAGTGGCGACAGGTAGGTGGAATAGCCTCCTCCAACGTGCAATACCAGCGAGTGTTTTTTTGAAATTCCCGGCGGATTGGGTTTAACAGCATCCTGTGCGAATAGACTGTTGCAGCCTACAATTAAAACAGCTATACATGCAGGAAATATAGTTTTGTTAATGTACATAATAGTTATAAGCTACGCAGGAGGGAAAATTGGTTAATATGCCGTCAAATTGTCCATCATTGATAAAGTTGGTAATAAATTCGGGTACATCCAATGTCCAGACAAATACTTCTTTACCTAGTTGGTGAACGAGGGCAACATTGTCATTTTGCGTTCCTTGTGTAAATCGGGGTGCCCATACAATTGCTTTAGATCTCTCTACATCAGCCAGGCTAAGTTCACAAAGAGCAGGTGCTGAAGCATAATCGGGTAATGCTAAAAATTGTTCCAGTTGTTCATTGCCAGGAAGCCCGATTACAATTTGCAGTGTTCTGCCTGCTGCTGCTGCCTTTTGTAAATATTCTTTTTGTATGGCCCGCACAATAGCAAGCGACCCGGCGTATTTGGTATCAAGCCACACATAGGTTAAACCAGTTTTATAAACCACTGTTTCCAATGCATCTTTTAGTGTAGGAATTTTTTCACCATGTGTCAACCTTACAAAAGTAGATAGTTGTTCATAAGTATAATTTTCAACCGGGCCTAAAAGGCCACTTTTTTGTGTTGTACGCAGGTTGATATTATTATCGTGGTACAAAATAGGGATACCGCCCTTGCTAAGTCTTACATCAATTTCAATTCCGGTAGAGCCAAACTCAGCCGTTTTTAAAATCATCTCTACAGAGTTTTCCGAAACAGACAATAAATCTGACGTACGGCCACCGGCACGATGCGCTAATATGCGGAAAGGAGATGGGCTGTTGTTTAGTTTACGGGTGTATTTAAATGTAATGGGAATTACAGGTTCCTGCTGTTCATTACCAAAAAAACCATCAATGGTAATACTGCCGGGCGTTACAATTGGATTGGACCCCAGTAAAATATTGGAACCATTTTCAGCACTGATGGTTAACCTGATAAGACCCGTTTCGGTACTTACCATTTTGCGCCAATAGCCGTTGATTAAGATAGAACCGTTTAGTTTTTTGCCCGTACCAATAAAATAGGCAATGTCTTTTCCAAAGAAACCCGAAACATGAAATACCGAATCAGCATTTTTTATTGTATAGCTCCATTTAATAGCAGAAAGTTCACCAAAAATATCACTGCCATTGGATACACTATAAACGCCTTCCATTGCATTGCGTGAGTTAAATGCCAATGGCAAAGCGCCGGGTGAATTAAAT
>JBBQTZ010000302.1:0-4841 GCA_038234405.1 Chitinophagales bacterium | reverse complement strand
ACCAATAGAATTTTGCTGTGTCCTTTTAATTTAAATAATATTTCAAAGGCGCCGGTTCCCATATCAAACACATTTACTGCTTCATCCGATGCATATATTTTTTGCAGTTGTTCTATTACATAAATACCGATCGCATCATCGCTGCGGCAAGGATTGCCAAAGCCCATAATCGCTGTTTTATTCATCGTTGTTTTGCCGTTTAAACGTTAAGCTATTTTTTTGTTTAGCAATGAAAAACCTTTTATTAATAAACGTCAAATTTAATTGCGGGTAGAAATTCATAAAGCCATTCTCAAAAAAAAATCAGCTAAACTATCAATAAATTTTATTCGTCTGGTGTAATTAAATCGTAATACACAAATACTTAAAAAGATGCCTAAAGATACGCTGTATTAAGAGTAGTGATTTATTCTTCAGTCAATGTTGAAAAATATTACATATTAGTACTTTTCAGGAACAAAATACCCGTAATAAAAACTACGGGTATTTTTTAATTTTAATTTTTCGATAAGTATATCACAGCTTAAATCTCGCCAGCTCTTTTCCTGTTTTCTCATCGTGAGCATGTACGGTACATACCAGGCAACTATCGAAAGAACGGGCTACCATACCCACTTCTACAGGGTCGTTGCTGTCTTCAATTTCTGTTCCTTCCAGCGCAGCTTCTATTGGTCCCGATTTGCCTTCATCATCATTGGGGCCTACATTCCAGGTGGTAGGTGCCATTACCTGGTAGTTTTTTATTACGCCATCTTTAATATCTATCCAATGTGCCAATGCACCACGGGCTGCTTCGGTGGCGCCAAAACCTTGCCCGTCTCTCTCCTCTGGCTTAATGTAAAATTCACCATCTAAATCAATTTGTCCAAGCCACTCATTAATATATTCAAATATCCTCGGTGCTTCATGCATACGTGCCAGCGCACGTGTAAAAACGTTGGCTCCTTTTTTTGCCAGTATATCCCCAAACAAAGGGTCTTGTATCTGGTGGTCTAAATTGGATGGATTGGAGTTCATAATTACTCTTGCCAATGGGCCTGCTTCGGCTGCATAACCGGTATAACGGGGGGCTTTTGACCAACTGTACTTTCCGTTAAAATTACTGTTGGCCAGATTTTGCGATTGTACAGGTGTAGGCAATGGCTGATCCCAAGGGTGTGCCGCAGGCTGGTCGGTAAACCAGGTATGGCTTACATGCTCTTTTATGTCAAGGTGGTTAAAAGTATGATAATTATTGCCGTCATAAAATCCACTTGGGCTTATCAGTGCCTGGTTGCGACTTTCTACTGTTGGGTGATTATAGCGGTCTTTGTGCAGGTAGGTTCCAAAAGCAATAAATTTACCGACACCTTCACCAAATTTATCCAATCCAAATTCAATACTTGCACGAATAAATAAACCCAGGTCGCTGTTACGCTGAGATTCATTTTCGTCTACCCACACCATCAGTTCATCCCAGGATTTAATCTGTAGATACCTTTCAATGCTGCATCCCAGCCAAACGGTTTCCAGCCAGTCATTTCTAAACTGGTTCATAATGGCGTGTGCCCTTGTAACATCTTTTAGCGTAGGTGCACACATTACACCGCCAGGTATCATATAACTGCTGTGCGGCCATTGCCCGCCAAACAATGCATATACTTCTACCGGCCTGCCGCTGGCAGTTACTCCTTTTTGAAACGAAGTGCCTACATAAGCTGCAAACCGTTTTACCACTTCATTGTATAAAGGTTTATTAGCAAATTTTTTATTGGCCATATCGGTAGCGAAAATGGCATAGAACCAGCGTGGAATACTTTGGATGGTTTCTGTAGCCTGACCAATAGCACGCAGTAAAAGTGCATTGGGTGTAAGGGTGGTTTTCCAGGCAGTATCCAAAGCAGAAGAGGCACAATATAAATGTGAGCCACCGCAAATACCACAGATGCGTGGCGTTACAATCAATCCGCTCTGAGGGTCTTTACCTTCCATGATTTTTTCAAATCCCCTGAACATGGATGCCTGTGTATGTGCCCTTGTTACTACACCATTTTCCATATATACCTTTACATCCAAATCACCTTCTACACGGCCTACCGGCGAAATATTTAATTCTTTTACTGTTGTTGACATGGTCTTAATTATTTTTAAAATGAATTATTTAGAGGTTTCAAAATGTTCCTGATCTACGCCAAAAACCTTTTCTACTTTGCCCATCACTTTTTCTACACCGGCCCTGGTATAGTAGCCTAGTTTAGATACACCAGTGGGTACTTCTTTTGGTAAAAAGCCGAGTGTTTTCATTGTTTTAAACACACTTCCTTTCATTAAATCGTTGTGCGGAAAACCAGGTTCGGTGCAACCTAAGCAGGGATGATTGGCCCTGGTTTTACTGGAAGTACGGTTCCATAAAATACGGTTGCAACTGGCCCTTGTCATTGGTCCACGGCAACCTACTTCATAAAATAAACAACCACCACGCTTACCAAAACCTCCATCAATTTTTTGTGCAAAGCTGATGGCATTGGGGCAGCCGGTTTGTACAAAATCGGTAAAGAAAGTTTTAGGCCGGTGATAATCATCTATCAAAACATCTTTTATTCTTCCGGTAGAAATGGCGACTAATATCTGCGTAATCCAGTCGGGGTGCGCAGGGCAGCCTGGGATATTTATAACAGGTAAGCCGCCTTTTGAAAGATAATTTGCACCCAGGAAGCCACCCTTTTCCTTCTTATGAAATTGCATTCCTGTGCTTTCGCTCGGGTTCGGGGCTACGGCTGGTATACCACCCCAGGTGGCACAATCGCCAATAGCAACTACATACCCTGCAACTGCTGCCAATTCCTTTACCCAATCCTTCATTGGCCGTTCACAAAAATAATTCATGGTGCCGCTGCCATTCGGGCCTTCAATGATTGAGCCTTCATACACTAAAATATCCATTTGCACTTTGCCTGCAATAATGTCTTTTAGTAAATGTTCTACCTGTACGCCTATTTCAAGGCCAATAGAGGGATGCCATAAAATATTTACGCCAAAGTCAACAATGAGTTCCACAACTGTTGGTTCTTCGGCATTGAGAAAAGACATGGTGTTGCCGCTGCAGGCACCACCTTGAAGCCATAATACATTAGCCATAATCAATCGTTTTTTAAGTGAGGTAAATCTTTTAAAAAATGAATTTAGAAAACTTTTTCTAATATTAGAAACTTTTTTCTAATTATTTTTTTATGTTGATGAGTTGAAATTTAAAGCGTATGAAAGGTTCAACAATCTGAGCATTAAAAAATTACCGGGACAATTATTTCGTTAAATTCACGTCGGCCTTTGTTGGTAAAATACGGCATCAGTAAATTCCACAATGCTTTTTTAAAATAGGTTTCAGTTACTAATTTGCCCCGGAGTAGTTGTTGTGGTATCCAATAAGTAATGGTAAGTAACATTGATTGTGCCAGTAGTTCGTGAGCACCCTTTTGTTCTTCGGGATTGATGAGCCCCTTAGTTATGTTTAGTTCAATTCTTTTTTTTAATTGAATGAGTATTTTATTATTAATGGCTTCCCATTCTGCTTTAATTGCCGGGTAGGTTCGTTCTATTTCCCACAGGTTATTAAGGAAGTAATTATTGGTTTTAAAAAAAAGGAAAAGGTTACTGAATTGCGTATCAAAATCAAGCAGGTTATTTTGCTGCATGTAAGTGTTTAGGATGCTGCTGAATTTTTCAAGCAGGCCATCATATACCGCATTTACAATGGCTTCCTTATTTTTAAAATGGTAAGCCAGGTTCCCCACACTAATACCAGCATCGTCTGCAATCTGCTGCAGGCGTACGTTTGCTATTCCATACTGGTAGAAAAGTTTTTCTGTAGTAGCGACTATTTTTTGTTTGGTATCCAACATGGTTAATTAAAAATTATATTTATACCGGCTGCATTTACGGATAAAGTTCCCCGCTGGTCTTTGGCGGCAAGCCTCCGCATGTAATGGGCAGTAAGGGTTGCTTTTTTTAAACAGGAAAAATTAGTAATCCCTCTTTTAATAAATTTCAGGGGCTGCAAATGATGGGCAAATACAAGAAAGATTTGCCAGCATCCTTTCCTTCTTTCGATGTTTTCTATTACGGCCGTATTCTGCAGCCAGTAATCATCTTTAATAAAATCTGTGTCTAAATTAATGGCCGGAGTATTGGTAGAATAAAATGTATTGATACAGTCCAGCATGGCAGCGTAGGCATTGTCATCCAACTGTATTTTTGCAGGCATTTAATTTAATTTAGATAATAAAAGTAAAAAATTGTTTTAACTAAAATGAATTTATCCTGCAGAAATTTGGAGTTGTGCATATTCTCTCAAGCCCATATCTGTACACCAGGGCAGCAACAGGCTCCAGATGGCATTTAAGAACGCCGGCTGATTTAAATGGTCAAAACCTACTACGTTGCGGCTATACATCCAGGTATCAATGGCGGTATGAAACAACCAGGCAGTTTCTTTCAATTGCTCTTCAGGTGCTGGTAGTTTAAATGACCCCCGGGAAATATTAAACTGGAACATAAATTCAATTTGCTGTAGTTTCCATGCGGTGTGCTGTGCATGTTTTTGCTTTATTGCCGGGTAAGCCCTGGTAATTTCCAGTGTATCAAGATAAAAGAAAAGGTATTTTTTTTGGAGGTTAAAAAGACGGATGAGCTGCTGCTGTATATCTTCGAATAAGGGTACCACCCTAAATTCTGCAAGCAAACTTTCTTGCTGTTGTTTGAGTTCTTCGTACAGCGTATCTACAATGGTGTCTTTATTTTTAAAATGATAGGCAAGGTGGCCTACACTTACAAAAGCTGAATCTGCAATATGCTGCAGACGCACA
>JBBQTZ010000301.1:0-4939 GCA_038234405.1 Chitinophagales bacterium | reverse complement strand
AGTGGATGCCATGGCATTTGAAAGCGAATTTTGTAAAAAATTTATTATTAAATATTACTATAATCAGGCAGATACGATAACTACATGTTATATGGCTTTTAAATTTGACTGCGGTTCTGCATTTAGAACTTTAAAGGTTTTACAAAAAGGGGTTTTACTAAATGAGGTAAACAATACCATTTATACAACAGTAACAATTAAAAAAAATTAGTGCAGGTTAATTTATACAAGCAAATACTTAGCTATTTTTTTACAAAATTTAGGCCTATTATACCTCTTAGCATTTATAGCCTTTTAATAGAAATTTTTAAAAAGAAAAATCTAAATTTTATATTCAATTAAAAAGAAAAAAATGAAAACAATTATCGGAATTTCACTTTTTATATTGCTGCTTAGTAGCTGTAGAAATGGCTGGCCTGGCTGTGTTGAACCCAGAGGAATTGAAGGTACTGGATTAACAATTTCTTTTATCAATGCTGCAAATAATGAATATTTCTACCCTGAATTTCCATTAGCATATCCATCTATATATAAATTAGATAGCTTGCGAGTTAAAGATTCTAATGGAAATATATTGACAACACCTAGTCAAATAAACTCTGACTCGGCAAATCCTCTAAAAGGATTTTACGTTGTTGATATTTATCCCATATTTATCCCGGGTGATGACGATGCTGCATATAGCAGTGAGCAATCTAAAAAAATTTTTTTAAAATATAACCACAACACTTTCGATACCATCAAACTGGTGTACAAGGCTGCAAAAGAAAGGTGCGCTAATAAATATGAGTATTTAAAAGCTTATTATAGGGGTAATTTAATTGCAGAAACATACAACTCTCATTCACAAGGATTAAACTTTAAACTAAAGCATTAAAATGAAAGCATGTATAACCGCTCTATTTGTTTTGGTAACATTTATTGCAAAAGCACAAACACCCACAGAAAGTTGTTGGACACCAGAAATAGATACCATAGAGTTTAGAAATTTACCATGGTACGATAATAATAATTATTTAGAACAATTTTTAGATAGTATTGGCTACCCAGCCGTAGGTTCTTCAAATAGAATTGTGGGTTCACCAGTAAAATTTTGGATACCTATTAAATTTTGGATTTACCGTGAACTGATCGAAGAGGCGAATCAGAACTGAGGGATTTATAAAACTACATTGATAATCTCAACAGGGTATAAAAAAAGCCCTGCAATCATGTACTAAACACAACCGCAGGACTTTACCTGTTAATCATTGGCAAATTATTTTGTTCCCTCTAAAATTTTAATATAGTTGGCTCTTTCATAAGCCGTAGGGTCGCTAATGTTTTGTTGACTCATACTTCCTTTAAAGGAATTAATATCATCAAACCCCATTTTATAAATCCATTCTTCCAGCTCTTTATTCATTGTTTTTAAATAAGGAATACCGTTTTTGTACAAGGAAGAGGCCGTCATAGCTACATCTGCGCCAGCCAATAAATATTTAATTACTTCCACGGCGGTTTGTACGCCGGTGGTGGCAGCAAGCGATGCATTTACCTTGCCATACAGCAGGGCAATCCAAAGTAATGGCAATCTTATTTCACTCGATTCACTGTAATGCAAATCTGTTTTTATGGTTAGTTCATTAATGTCAAAATCGGGCTGGTAAAACCGATTGAATAAAACCAATGCATCTGCGCCGGCTTGTTGCAACCGCACTGCCATATTACCCATAGCACTAAAATATGGGTTGAGTTTTACAGCTACCGGTATTTTTACATTGTTTTTAATGGCATCAATAATATTGAGGTAGCGGTGTTCTACTGCTGCAGATGACATGGCAATATCTGCCGGAATAAAAAATATATTTACTTCAATACCATCAGCACCGGCCTGTTCCATCTGCCTCGAGTAATCTATCCAACCCTCGTTGGTAATGCCATTTAAACTGCCAATGATCGGAATTTTTACCCGCTCTTTTGCCTTACGGATATGCTCTAAGTATTCATCTGTACCTACATTATAATCTTCTAAATCAGGAAAATAATCAGCGGCTTCTGCAAAAGCATTGGTAGTGGAGGATAGTACACCTTTAAACCGGGTTTCTTCTTTTTTTATCTGTTCTTCAAACAAAGAAAAAAGTACCACTGCGCCGGCGCCATTGTCTTCCATTTGTACAATATTATCTAATTGCTCAGATAATGGACAAGCTGATACTACAATTGGGGAATCCAGTTTCAACCCCATATAAGTTGATTGCATTTTCATGTGTTATTTATTATTTAAAAAACTTACGCTATCGGAACAAAATCACTTGCCTTTTTAGTGGCTAGTTCTTCATAGTTTTTCCATTTCAAATTCACCAAATCCTGTGCATGTTTCATTAACTCTTCCGCTACAGTAGGGTTAGTCATGGTAAGCACTTTATACCTTAATTCGTTGTAAGCATAATCTTTCAGCGAAATTTTTGGCCTGGTAGAATCCAATACAAATGGATTTTTATTTTTTATCCTTAAGGTAGGATTGTACCGCATTAAAGGCCAGTGACCACTTTCAACAGCTTTGTTCTGCTGGCTAAGGCCATCTTTCAAATCGTAGCCATGCGCTATACAATGGCTGTAAGCGAGTATCAATGATGGTCCGTCGTAAGCTTCTGCTTCTCTCATAGCCAATAAGGTTTGTTGTGGATTGGCTCCAAATGCTATCCTTGCAACATACACATTGCCGTAAGAAATTGCCTGCATGGCCAAATCTTTTTTACCTCCACTTTTACCGCCGGAAGCAAATTTTGCAGTAGCTGCTGTAGGGGTACTTTTAGATGATTGACCACCCGTGTTTGAATAAACCTCTGTATCTAAAACCAATATGTTTATATTTCGTCCACTTGATAATGCATGATCCAAACCGCCGTATCCAATATCATACGCCCATCCATCACCACCTACCAGCCATACGCTGCGGCGAACCAATTGGTCGGCAACCGATAGCAAATGCATTGCCGGAGATGAAGTCATTTTTTTCAACTGCTCTTTTAATAACTGCACCCTTAAATGCTGCACCGCCATTTCTGACTCTAATACCTGTTTGGCATTGAGAATTTCATCTACAACGCTTGCGCCTAATTCATTTTTTAGTTCCAACAAATACTGTTTGGCAACACCCAATTGTTTATCTGCCGTAATCCGCATGCCCAAACCAAACTCAGCATTGTCTTCAAACAAAGAGTTGCTCCAGGCCGGGCCTCTGCCGTCTTTATTTACCGTCCATGGTGTGGTGGGTAAATTGCCGCCGTAAATGGATGAACAACCTGTTGCGTTGGCTACCAGTAAACGTTCGCCAAATAACTGTGATAATAATTTTAAATAAGGTGTTTCGCCACAACCAGCACAGGCACCCGAGAACTCAAACAATGGCTCTAAAAATTGTGCACCATGTACGGTAGAAAAATCAATTTTACTGCGATCGTTCCATGGGATATTTTCAAAGTATTCAATGTTTTGTTTACCCTGTTCCATAATAGGATCCTTCTCTGCCATGTTGATGGCTTTACGGGAGCGGTCGGTAATACTTGTAGCCGGACAAACCTCTACGCATAAATTACAACCGGTGCAATCTTCCAGATAAACCTGTAAAGAATACTTTGTTTCAGGAAAGCCTCTTGAATTAATGGGCGCTGATTGAAAACCTTCCGGTGCTTTTTCCAGATATTGCTCATGAAAAAACTTAGCACGTATAACGCTATGCGGACAAACATACGCACAGTTACCGCATTGTATGCAGGTATCGGGCTCCCAAACGGGTACCAAGTCAGATACATTTCTTTTTTCCCATTGGGAAGTACCACTTGGGTAAGTACCATCAATTGGCATCTGGCTCACACTTAGTTCATCTCCATGGCCGGCCATCATTACAGCGGTTACTTCCTGCACAAACTGCGGTGCTTTTTTAGGCACAATCAACAGTTCGTGTATAGCGGCAGAGACTGTTTTAGGATAGTCAACTTCAAACAAATTTGCCAGTGTTGCATCTACCGCAATAAAATTGAGGTCTATTACTTTCTGCCCTTTTTTAGCATACGATTTTTCGATGGCTTTTTTAATTTGCTTGATGGCATCTTCTCTTGGCAGCACACCACTTAAAGCAAAATAACAGGTTTGCATAATGGTATTGATACGGCCCGCCATGCCGGTTTCTCTTGCCACATTGGTGGCATCAATGATATAAACCCTTATGTTTTTTTCGATGATCATTTTTTGCACCTGTCCGGTCATCTTGCTCCATACTTCATCTTTACTATAAGGGCTGTTGATTAAGAACGTTGCATTTTGTTTGGCAAATTCCAGCATCTCTACTTTTTCAATAAAATTGAACTGGTGACAGGCAATGAAATCTGCTTTGCTAATCAGGTAAGGCGCACGAATTGGTTTTGGTCCAAAACGTAAATGCGATACAGTTCTTGCACCTGATTTTTTTGAATCATATACAAAATAGCCCTGCGCAAACAGGTCGGTATTTTCACCAATAATTTTGATGGTATTTTTATTGGCACCCACCGTTCCATCTGCACCCAATCCAAAGAATAAGCCTTGTCTCCATTCAGATTCATCCAATGTATAGGAAGGATCAAATTCCAAACTGGTAAAAGTTACATCATCGTTGATACCAATCGTAAAGCCATTTTTCGGTTGATCTTTTTTCAATTCATCAAATACTGCTTTCACCATTGCTGGTGTAAACTCTTTAGATGATAAGCCATAACGTCCTCCTATCAATCTGGGTAATTGTTGAATTTTACCTTGTTGCAGTGCATCTACCAAAGTAGCCAACACATCCTGGTACATTGGTTCGCCGGAGGCACCGGATTCTTTGGTGCGATCTAATATGGCCATTGATTTTACAGACGCAGGTATTGATTTGATAAAATGCTCCAATGAGAATGGTCTGTATAAACGAACTTGT
>JBBQTZ010000300.1:0-4957 GCA_038234405.1 Chitinophagales bacterium | reverse complement strand
GTTTCATTCCACACAGAACGAACCTGTTTGCTTTCAAATAATTTAATGTTGCTCATAAAATTTTATATTGGTAATTGAATAATAAATGTTGTTCCCCGTCCGACCGGGTCATCTGGGCGGGCTTCCCCTTCCTTCGTCTCCTCCAACAACTCCCCAACATGTGCTTTTACAATATCATAACTCATCTGAATCACAGATTTAATGGATTTATGGATTTCACTGATTGGAGTACTATATTTGTTCTGTGTCATCTTTTAATCTTTATAATCTGTGATTCAGACAACTGGTAATTGAATGATAAATGTTGACCCTTCGCCTTCTTGTGTTTCTACCAACAACTCCCCAACATGTGCTTTTACTATATCATAACTCATCTGAATCACAGATTTAAAGGATTTATGGATTTCACTGATTGGAATAATGTATTTTTTCTGTGTCATCTTTTAATCTTTATAATCTGTGATTCAGACAACTGGTAATTGAATGATAAATGTTGAACCTTCGCCTTCCTTTGTTTCCACTTTTAATTTTCCACCATGTGCTTTTATCTGAATCACGGATTTAAGGGATTTACGGATTTCACTGATTTCACTGATTTCACTGATTTGTTGAATTTGTTTATTATTCTGTGTCATCTTTTAATCTTTATAATCCGTGATTCAGACAACTGGCAATTGAATAATAAACTCAGTTCCTTTGCCTTCCTCCGTCTCCACTTTCAATTCTCCGCCATGTGCCTTCACAATATCATAACTCAAACTCAACCCCAATCCTGTTCCCTGCCCGGTTGGTTTGGTGGTAAAGAAGGGTTGAAAGATTTTATCCAATATTTTCTGAGGAATGCCCGGCCCATTATCCTTTACAGAAATTAAAACCTCAGCCCCCCTGCCCCCCGAAGGTGGGTTCTGGGAAGTCTTTATTGTTACAGTCGGTTCATGTTTGTACTCAGGGTCTTTGAACCTTCCTTCGGAGGGCAGGGAGGCTGCATAAAACGCATTCGTAATTAAATTCAAAATAACCCTTCCTATATCCTGCGGAATGATATTTACTTTCGCAAGCGAAGCATCAAAATCAGTTTTCATCAAGGCATTAAAACTTTTGTCTTTTGCCCTTAAGCCGTGATAGGCTAGTCGTAAATATTCATCTGCCAATGCGTTGATATCTGTTGGCTCTTTTGTGCCGCTGCTGCTGCGGCTGTGTTGCAACATTCCTTTTACAATACCATCGGCTCGCTTTCCGTGATGATTTATTTTTTGTTCATTGTCTCTTATATCATTTGCCAAATCAATTGCCAATTGCATATTACCAATTGCCAATTCAGCTTTCAATTCATCTACCAACTCAATATTCACTTCACTAAAATTATTTACAAAATTCAACGGGTTTTGTATTTCGTGAGCAATGCCTGCGGTCAGTTCTCCAAGGCTTGCCATTTTTTCTGATTGTACCAACTGAGACTGGGTTGCTTTTAAATCTTCTAATGATTTTTTTAATTGCCCGGTGCGTTTAGATACTTTTTCTTCAAGTAGTCTGTTTTCGTTTTTAAGTTTAATAGAACGGTATTGTGCAAAAGCCCAGGCAAAACTACCCAGGGCAACTACATATAAAATATATGCCCACCAGGTTTGCCACCAGGGCGAACGGATAGTAAAAGTGATTGTTGCCGGGCTACTCCATAGCCCGTTAAAACCCCTTGTACATACCCTAAAAGTATAAGTGCCCGGAGATAGGTTGAAATAATTTTTAGAACCTGGTTTTTCTGTTACTTCACTCCAGTTTGTATCTTCCCCTTCAAGTATGTAACTAAATTTTATCTTCCCCCTTCCTTTTATATCACTATTGGCAAATGAAAAACTAACTGAGTTTTTATTGTAGGGAAGTGATAAGCCGATGGGTAGCTTAAAAAGTGCAGTTGTACTATCCCAGCTTATTTTGTTATTAATGGTGTATCCAGAATCTTTAGGCATTGAATTATTGAAATAATATTTCGATTTGTTTTCATTCCATATTGAGTCGCCGTTTGGGATTTGCCTGCCTATTTCTTTGTAGGAAAAAAAAGAAGTAGTTTCATCCATTATGCTAATATTTGAAATACGTACAACCGGTAATGTACTATCTATTACCACTTGCTGTGTTACAATGGAAACTACAGGATAAATGCCCCACCATAACTGCCCGTTTTTAGTGGCTACTCCAGCATTTTGATTGTAATCATTAAATGGAAAACCTTCTTTTTTTCCATATTTCACAAAATTCCACTTGCCTTTTTTGCCGCTTGTGCTATCTGTATAATTTATAAAAATCATTCCATCTCCGGTACCGGCATACATGCCATTACTGCCCTCCAACAGGTCGTATATGGCATCGGGAACAAGCCCCTCCTTTGCAGTAAAATTGGTAATGGTATTCTTTTTTAAATCGAGTACCGTAATTCCTTTTTGGGTAGCCACCCATACTTCGTCATTTTTTGAAATAACAATTTTCATTACTGAATTATCACAAAGGCCTTCTGTACTCCGTAAATATTTTACTGTGTTGTTTAACGGATTAATAAGGGCCAAACCTTTATCTGTGCCTGCCCAAATATTACCAGCTTTATCGGTTGATGCTGACCAAACTAAATCTGACAAAAACCCTGTAGCCTCATTAAATAACTTGTAAATACGTGTATGCAAATCCAATTGTAATAATCCATTTATACCACCAAGCCACAAACGATTTTTCTCATCTTTAGTACAGTTTAAAATTTCAATACCACTTAAAAATCTTGATGAATAATTAAATATTTTTTTTTGTCGGCGGTCTATCAAATCAAACCCGTAGGGTGTTATGACCATAATTGTATCTTGATTGTATTCCATTACCCTGGTTAACCGGTTTTTTGCTAACCCAAGCTCTTTATTTAAAAGCCGAATTTCGTTTTTTGCAGGGTCATAAATAGTAATTCCATTGTAGGTTCCCATCCATATTTTACCATCACTAGCTTCCAAAATATCCCATACATTACTATCCCACAACCCAGCCTTATTATCTAAATTTTCAGGCAAAGGCCCTTCAGTATCAATAATTACAGCGCCATTATCAACGCTTCCAATCCATATATTACCATGCGTATCTGTTAAAGAAGTTCCTTTAAGCTCCTGCAACATGGTGAAGTTTGCAGTTATTTTTTTAAATGCAGTAAGCTGTTTATTTATTACAAACAAAGTGTCTTGCATAATTACCCAAACCTTTCCCTGTCTGTCTTCGGTAATTTCAGTAGCCATACCAAAAAAACCAGTAGCGGCATTAATAGTGCTGATTGTTTTATTTTTTAACGAAATGATGTAAATTTCTCTGGCTTTGGAGCCAATCCACATATCTCCCTCACTATCTTCAAATAGCTTAAGGGTAATATTAATATTAAGTCCCTGTTGCTTTGATAACTTTTTAATTTTTTTACGATCGGGACTTAAAATACTTATACCGGTGGAGTTGCCCATCCAAATATTATGGTATTTATCTTCTTTAATTGGATAGCAATAATCCAGATTTTGTATTTCTTTTATCGTTCGTTTTTTTGCATCTAATAAATAAAGGACATTGATATTATTTTGAAAACCGGTTAACCATATACTACCATCCTTACAATGGGTTATGTCAAAAACAAACCTTTTAGATTTATCATGATACAGTATGCCCTTTGCGATATCTATTGCATATATACCATCACCATCAGTTGTAATCCAGATTTTTCCAGCACCATCTTTTGATAAACTCGTAATAAAAGTATTACCTCCTTGTGGGGTAGTTCTTGTTAGGGTGTATATATACAAAAACTCTCCTGTGTACATACACAATCCCTTATTGGTAGCTAACCATACCATACCTTGTTCATCTACAAGAGAGGCATAAACAGATGTTCCTGGTAATCCTTCCTCCTCGCTAAATTGCAAAATACCAGCGGTGGTATTGGGCATTAGCTTGGGCATACCAGCTTTAGTTATTACCGGTTTTGGAAGTATTGATTGCTGCATTTTAAAAGGAATGGCAGTAATGGTATCAAAGTTTACATTACTATCTGGTAAATTATCCAAGTCAAAACTTTTGGGCTGAATAGGATTTTTAAATGGCTTAAAAGCATTTACCGTAAAATATTTTGCAGGCAGTTTATCAATATCAAGCGATATTGTTTTGTAAGGTTTTATGCTGTCTGCACTTATCTCTTTGCCGCTGAGTGGCTGTAATTGGCTAAATACAAGCGGCCTACTCAGGGGCTGTTCATCACCCAAGGTATTATCAGGAAACTGCGTCTGCTTCTTTTGGTTACAAGAGGCAAAAACTAACAAAACAAGCAATGCTACACAGCATTGGAAACTTAGGCCAATTATTTTCTTCATTATTAAATGTTGCTTTTAAAACTATTAATTTGAGCGTTAGATAATATATTCAACTTATCCTAATCATTTATAAACTTTTTTTAAAACACCCAACATTCCTTACCAAAAGCTATTGTTGTATTTTATATTTTTTGTTTATTAATTTATCCAATAAGCTAACTGTGTAGGTTTGCATGGTATAAAAAAAGTGTAGGGTGTATACGGTGTTAGTTTTAGCTATTTTTATATATTATTTACTATTGCCTTGGCCTGTGGAAATAATTTTTATTTTGATACCACTTTATTAAGGCTTAAAAATAGTGGCTTAAAAGTATAAGGCAGACTCTACAACTACCAGTGGCTTCAAAAATTTTATTACTTTTTAACGCAGATTTTAGA
The DNA here is from genome assembly GCA_038234405.1 of Chitinophagales bacterium. Lineage (GTDB taxonomy): Bacteria > Bacteroidota > Bacteroidia > Chitinophagales > Chitinophagaceae > Ferruginibacter. The sequence continues at coordinate 200 of JBBQTZ010000300.1, read as the reverse complement.
GCCTCAAGCTTGTGTCATACATTATCAGAACCATTATTAAAATAATTAAAGGAATGCCTTGTTTTTTTATTGGTACAGTTTTCTAATCTAATCCTGCTAATCTTAAAATCCAGATTTAGATAATGGGCAAACTAATTATAAATGCACTTCCTTCTCCTTGCTTTGTTTCTACTTTTAGCTCGCCCCCATGCGCCTTTACA
>JBBQTZ010000299.1:0-4976 GCA_038234405.1 Chitinophagales bacterium | reverse complement strand
CGTATCTTTGTAATCTACCGGAGGCATCGCACCGTCATGCTCATTGGCATACATATTTTTTGTAAAATAATCATAGCCGCCATTGGATGGCATCGCAGGCAATCGATCATCTCCCTGCACGCCATCAACATCATAATTATTTACCACTTCCAACACCAGCTTATTCATAAAATCCTGCACTTCGGGATGCAATCCATTCCACCAAAAGAAACTATTTTTCTGTAAAACATTTCCTTGCACATCCCTTCCAACCCAGTGTGGGTAACGTTTTTGCCAAATGCTGTTGCTATCGCCATAATTATAACTAAATCCAAACTCAAACCATGCGTGCACCTTTATCCCTGCTTTATGGCCTGCTTCAATCATCTCTTTTAAAGGATCCATCTTACCATAAACAGCCGATTGTTTTACGCCAATATATTCCTCCACAACCTTACTTGGATACATGGTTTCGCCACTGTTCCACACCACTATATATACATTGTTGATGCCACTCTTTTTGCAAAGTTGAATAGCTTCCCTAATATTACTTTTCGTCTTTAAAGCATCGCTTGCCGTGTTGGTAATCCATGTGCCACGTATAGGCTCCGGTTGCAATTGGCCAAAGCTTTTTAAAACCAGTATCAGTAAAAAGAAGCTGACAAGTGTATATATTTTTATCATTTGTTGTGGTATAAAAAAATTAAAAATGATTATGGCGTTGCCCCGCCAAAAAGTTCTTTACCAACAAACTATCCGCAGGCGGGGCCGGGCTTTTCGCTACAAGTCCTCACCAAGCTACGTTTCACTTCGCTTGGTTCCGGGCTTTTCGCTTCAATCCCTAACGCATTGGTTTCCAGTTTAAAAAAGTTATTTTTTTCATCATCCTGCAATAGATTTTCAGTTTAAAAATTATTCCTTTTCATCATCCTGCAAATTGGTTTCCAGTTTAAAAATTATTCCTTTTCATTATCCTGCAATAGGTTTCCAGTTTAAAAATTATTCCTTTTCATCATCCTGCAATAGGTTTCCAGTTTAAAAATTATTCCTTTTCATCATCCTGCAATTGGTTTCCAGTTTAAAAATTATTCCTTTCCATCATCCTGCAAATTGCTGCCTGTACTCCTGGTATCGGTTGTATAAATGGTGTGCCTGGATATAAGCAGACTGTGGACTCATAAAATGTGAAAATTCAAACGTAATCGCTTTGTCATAACCAGCAAGCCTCGCTGCTTCTAATTTCAAACGTAGCTTTTCAAATTTGATGGGTAAAAATTTAATGGGCATATCCCTGTCAAAACTTTCAGCATTGGTCCAGCATTGCATGCCATATTGATTGGCCAGTTTTTTATTCACAGCAAAAAAAGTATCGAGTTCACTAAAGTCAATATGGCCATCCTGAAAAGCCACTGCATCTACAGCACCTTGTATGCTACTAAATATTTCGTTCCATTCCTTTTCATGTTGTGCCACTTCTATACCATCTGCTTTTGTAAGCTCTGCGGCAGCAGCCAACACCGCTTTTTTACCATCCATCCAGGGCGAAATAAAAGTGGGCAAATTATTACTGATGGCCTTGCATTGAAGTCCCAGGGTTCTAAACGCATCTACCGCACCAATGGTACGGCGACTTATTTCCATACTCAGGTACCAACCCTTGAAAGAAGGATGATGTCCATATTTTTTCCAGGCTTCTTCTATGATAAATTGATTGTCTTCTATTTCATGCAGCAAATTACCAGTATCCCAATAATGACCGCTATCATACAAGCCAAAATAAAAACTCATTCCATAATCATCGGCAAGGCTGCAATACAATTCTACCAAATCGATGGGAGGTGCGTAGGCATTGTATTTTTTTTGTAAATAGGCAGAAGGATAAGTCATGAATTTGCGATAGCCACAGCGAATCAAAATTACCGTATCAATGCCAGCAGCTTTCATGTGCTGAAAATCTTTTTCCCACTCTGCCGGCCCCCAGTTTTGGTGCGGTATATCATGACTGATTTCATCTATAAAAGTACCGGTTATCTGCATGCTATTTCATTAATTTTTCGGTTATTAAAATTGATTTCCAATTCATAAAACCATTACCATTTAAATGAAGTCCATCATTGGTGTATTGTTTGCTCAACTGTTTATTTTCATCCAAAAAATGTGGATACAAATTTACAAACCGAATACCTTTTTCTTTACAATAAGCTTGTAATTGTGCATTTACCCAAACAATATGCTCAGCTTTATTTTGGTGATTTTTAAAATCGGTAAATGCTTTGTTTACAGGTAATATACTCTGTACAAACAATTTGGTTGCAGGTGATTCATTTGCAACCCTATCAATGATTTTTTGATAGTTTGATAAGATGACTGTGTCGGGTATATTTTTAGCGATATCATTGATACCAATCATAATAAATATTTTGGCTGGTTTAGCTGAAAGTACCTCATCCAACCGGGCCAATACACCAAAAGTATTATCGCTGGAAACGCCCCTGTTTTTCACCTGAATATCATTCCAAATTTCAGCCCATTCACCAATATCGGTGATGCTGTTACCCAAAAATACGATTTCGCCTTTTGTATCTGGCAACAGCCTAAACATAGAAACTTTTTGCTCATAGTAGGTGGTTAAATAAGAAGAGTCGTAAGTGGCCTGCGCTTGCATCAAATTCGTAAATCCCAGGCAAAACAACAGGTATAAAAATTTATATTTCAACAGCATCATAATTTATTCATTAATCAGTTCAGTTTCAATCAATGCGGCATCAGGCTTATTAAGCGGCACTATCGAAGTAATGATAAAAGCCGGAATAGTTGCTATCAATACCCAGATAAAAAAATCTTTGTAGCCCAAATAATCACTTACCAATCCGCTTACCATAGATGCAATGGTATACCCAAAATAAGTTAATGAGCTACCAAATGCATAATGAGCCATTTGATATTTACCCGGTGCAATTTGCTGCATAATAAATATAATAATACCAATAAATCCAAAACCATAACCGAAATGCTCAATTGCTACCGCACTGCCAATAAGCCAAAGACTTTCTGTTTGTGTAATAGCTAAATAAGCATAAGAAGCAAAAGGCAAATTAAAACATGCACAAAGCAACAATAAAGTACGGCGATTTAACCCCTTGTTAGCTACAAAATAACCAGCAGCCAAAGAGCCCAGCACAAAAGCAATGGTTCCAAAAATACCAGTAAGCATTCCAAGGGTTGATTCCTGCAAACCTAAACCTCCAGCAGCTCTATCAGCTTTAAAAAACAAGGGCATAATTTTTATGGCTTGCCCTTCTGCAAAACGATACAACATAATGAATAAAATGCCATACCAAATATTTTTTTTCTGAAAGAAACTACTGATTACATCTTTCAAGGTTTCCATTACATCGGCGGCATTTTTTATGGTAGTTTGATTACCGGTTGATGGTAAAAATTTTCGATTGTACAATCCTAACAATAACATCACTGCAGCGTAAATGCCCATCACAATTGCCCAGGCATTGGTGTTACCAATAACAGGTATTAATACCCCGGCTAAAAATATCATTCCTCCATTAGAAAATAATTTAGCAAAATTGTAAAATGTACCTTGCCAACCTACATAACTAGCTTGCAACTTGGGAGAAAGTTCTTGCAAATACAAACCATCTGCTGCAATATCCTGTGTAGCACCAAAAAATGCAGTTAGTAAAAACAAGACAACCGAAATACCAAAAAAATGATCGGAAAACATAGATAACACCGACAAACCAAATAGTAATCCACAAATAATTTGTGAAGTATAGATATAGAATTTTTTGGTTTTGTACAACTCCATAAACGGGCCCCAAATAGGCTTAAAGCTCCAGGGCAAAATAATAATACCCGTCCACAAAGCAATTTGTGTATCCGAAAAGCCCATATTTTTATACATAAGTGAAACCACCGTTCCGCCTAATACCAAATTGGGCAATCCCATCGCAAACCAGGTGGTTGGTATCCAATAGGCTGGATGCCGCTTTGTTGATCCTTTATTCTCCAAAATGATTGGTTTATTTATGATACAAATAAATGTGCCGAAAGATAATAAAATATTTTAAAAACTTATTAGAATTAAAATTTTTTTTTAATTAAGTTTGTATTTGAATTAAATGTAGGCTAATCATGGTTAAATTTTTTCAACTCCGTTCGAACCAATTATTTTTTATCGTGATTATAATAGCAACTTTTTGTTTCTCCTGTTCTAAAAAAACTGGCGCCACTGTAGTCACCAACCCACCACCACCCATACCTTCAAATCCTCCGAAACCGGTTTGGGATATTAATGCGTTAAGGGGTACATGGGTTACAACGGCTGCGAGTACTGCCTTGGATAGCAGGGCCAACATTAAACAATGTGTGGAAATATGTAAACAAGCAGGTATCAACAATATATTTATGGTGGTGTACAACAATGGACGAACCATTTACCCAAGTACCATTATGCAAAATTTAATTGGCATCCCCATTATTGAAAGGTATGCAGGAAGAGACCCTTTGCAGGAGATGATTGAAGAAGGCCATGCCGCAGGAATAAAAGTACATGCCTGGTTTGAGTATGGTTTTTCTTCTTCTTACTCCGCTAATGGGGGTGCAATCATATCTGCAAAACCAAATTGGGCAGCAAAAGATGCAGCAGGGGCATTGGTGGTAAAAAATGGATTTGATTGGCTGAACGCCTTCGATCCGGAAGTACAAAATTACCTCATCAACCTGTTTAAGGAAGTAACCACCAAATACGATGTGGATGGTGTACAAGGTGACGACCGGTTACCGGCTGTTCCTTCAACCGCTGGCTATGACACCTATACCAGCAACTTATATTTTACTGAAACAGGTTCTAATCCACCCGCTGATTATAGAAATACAGATTGGATAAATTGGAGGGCAAAAAAGCTTAATTTATTCCTGAAAAAATTAAGGACAGAAGTTAAAGCAATAAAGCCTGCCATACAATTTACAATGAGCCC
>JBBQTZ010000298.1:0-4998 GCA_038234405.1 Chitinophagales bacterium | reverse complement strand
GTTGATAGGTTAATACTATAAACTATACATTCTTCTTTTTTATACAATCATTATTTTAAAATGAATCTTAATTAAAGCAATGAAGCTCTGGCAAAAAGATAAAACCGCCACTATAGAAGTAGAGAAATTTACTGTTGGCAATGATAGGGAACTGGATTTATACCTTGCTCCTTTCGATGTTTTGGGTTCTATTGCCCATGTAACTATGCTGGCGTCTGTAGGATTGTTACAAACAGAGGAGAAAACTATGCTGGTAAAGGAGTTGAGAAACATTTATAAAATAATTAATTCTCCATTGGGCGATAAAGGTTTTACGTTGGATGAAGGGGTAGAAGATGTTCATTCACAGGTTGAATTAATGCTTACCCGTAAGCTAGGTGATGTAGGAAAAAAAATTCACAGTGCAAGAAGCAGAAATGATCAGGTGCTGGTTGATTTAAAATTATTTTTAAGATACGAAATAGAAAAATTAACGGTTGATGTTAAGTCTCTTTTTGATTTGTTACTACAACAAAGTGAAAATTTTAAACAACATTTATTACCAGGCTACACCCATTTACAACTAGCCATGCCCTCTTCATTTGGTTTGTGGTTTGGTGCTTATGCAGAAAGTCTTGTAGATGATATGATTACCCTGCAGGCCGCATACGAAATAACTAATAAAAATCCCTTGGGCTCAGCAGCAGGGTACGGTTCTTCTTTTCCGGTTAATAGAAAAATGACAACTGAATTATTGGGTTTTGATGATTTAAATTATAATGTGGTATATGCTCAAATGGGGCGTGGCAAAACAGAGCGTATTGTTGCAAGTTCGCTAGCCAACATAGCTGCAACCCTTGCCAAAATGAGTATGGATGCTTGTTTGTATTTAAATCAGAATTTTAATTTTATTAGCTTTCCTGACGAACTTACTACTGGAAGCAGTATCATGCCACACAAAAAAAATCCAGATGTTTTTGAATTGATCCGGTCTCATTGCAACCGCATTCAGGCTTTACCCAATGAGATTATGATGATGACAACCAATTTGCCTTCTGGCTATCACAGGGATTTACAATTACTAAAGGAACACATCATTCCGGCATTTGAAAACCTGCAGGCTTGTTTGCAAATGATGGTTTTAATGATGCGTAATATTGTTGTTAAAGAAAATATTGTAGCAGACGAAAAATACCAATACATGTTTAGTGTGGAGGAAGTAAATAAATTGGTTTTACAGGGTGTTCCTTTTAGAGATGCCTACAAAAAAGTAGGTACAGCTATTGAAGAAGGAAATTTTAGTTACACAACCGCTGTCAACCATACACATCAGGGATCTATCGGAAATTTATGTAACAACGAAATTAGCCAGCAAATGGATAAAATTTTGCTTCGGTTTAATTTTGAAAAAGTGAACAATGCATTAGAGAGGTTATTAATGCCTTAGCATATTATTGCCTGCTACTTTATTTTTTGAGTTAATTATAAGTAAAATCTTTTTTGGAGGATTATATGCAAGGCTATACAAGCCTTTGTGTCAATAAAGTTGAAGTTTACTGTAAGCGGTAGATGTATAACCTATAATCGTTCATTTATAACCTGCAAAAAATTAGTGTTACTTATACCAAAATCTTATATCATTACCTTTGGGTGCTATTTAAATTTACACAACGCTGGTAGTTTATGAAGACATCAACCACGGACTAGTATCTGTCGGTGTCTCCGCCTGCGGAAATCGGGAGCGCCAATTTGAAATGTATCATTACCTTTTGCCTCCATAAAAATGCTGCCATTATCAACTATATTTGCAGCCATTTAAACTATGACACAGAAAAAAAGAATTGCCATTTTTGGCTCCACAGGCTCTATAGGTACGCAGGCACTTGAAGTGATAAGCGCTAATCCGGAATTATTTGAAGCAGAAATACTTACAGCACAATCAAATTGGGAATTACTGGTAAAACAGGCTTTGGTGTTTAAGCCCAATGCAGTTGTAATTGGGGATGAATTACTTTACCAAAAAGTAAAAGAGGCCTTAGCAGCCACCAATACCAAAGTATTTGCCGGCGAAGCAGCCTTGGTAGAGGCAGCAGATTTTGATAGCTACGATATGATGCTTGCAGGCATTGTAGGCTTTGCAGGCTTAAAACCAACATTAAAAGCAGTAGAAAAAGGTAAGGCTGTTGGCCTTGCCAATAAAGAAACCCTGGTAGTGGCCGGTGATATTGTTATGCAAAAGGCATACGAAAAAAGAGCACCAATTATACCGGTAGATAGCGAACATTCTGCCATTTTTCAATGCCTGGTAGGGGAGGGTAGAAATAAAATTGAGAAAATTATTTTAACAGCTAGTGGCGGCCCTTTTTTTGGAAAAAAGCCCAACTTTTTGGTAAACGTTAAAAGAGATCATGCGCTCAAACATCCCAACTGGAGTATGGGTGCAAAAATCACTATAGATTCTGCTACCTTAATGAACAAGGGGTTAGAGATTATTGAAGCCAAATGGTTATTTAATTTAAAGCCCGAACAAATACAAGTTGTAATACACCAGCAAAGTATAATACACAGCATGGTGCAGTTTGAAGATGGTAGCATGAAAGCCCAATTAGGCTTACCCGATATGAAATTGCCCATTCAGTATGCAATGGCTTTTCCACAAAGAATTCCAAATACTTTTCCTCGTTTAGATTTTAAGAAATGCTCTAATTTAAGTTTTGAAGAACCAGATATTAAAACTTTTCGCAACTTGGCATTGGCTACAGAAGCATTATACAAGGGAGGTAATATGCCCTGTATTTTAAACGCAGCCAACGAAATTGCTGTTTGGGCTTTTCTTCGCAATAGAATTGGATTTTTAGACATAACCGCTGTGGTTGAAAAAGCTATGCAGCAGATTGCTTTTATTGAACAACCTACACTTGAACAATATTTTGAAACCGATGGTGAAGCCCGTACTTTTGCGGCTTCTTTAATAAAAATGTAATTATTTTTCGTACTAAATCCTGTACTTAAACAGCAATTTCATCTTAATTTATATACTTTAAATATCTTCTCTTAGGAGATGCAGACTACAAATATGATTTTATTAGCAATAAACTGGAGTAACGTAGGTATGCAGGTTTTTTACCTGATTCTTTCTTTATCAATATTAGTGGTATTACACGAATTTGGCCATTTTATAACCGCCAAATGGTTTGGTTGCCGGGTAGAAAAGTTTTATCTTTTTTTTAATCCCTGGTTTTCATTATTTAAAAAGAAAATAGGCGATACTGAATATGGTATTGGCTGGCTGCCGCTTGGAGGCTATGTAAAAATAGCTGGAATGATAGACGAAAGCATGGACAAAGAAGCAATGAAACTGCCTCCAAAGGAGTATGAATTTAGAAGTAAACCAGCCTGGCAACGGCTTATTATTATGATTGGTGGTGTTGTTGTAAATGTGTTGTTGGCTTTTGTTATATATGCAATGGTTCTGTTTGTTTGGGGAGAGAGTAAAATACCAAACGCTTCTGTAAAAAATGGCATTTGGGTGCAGGATAGTGTATTATTAAAAGCAGGGTTTAAAAATGGTGATAAAATAACTGCTGTTGATGGTGAAAAAATTGAATATTTTGATGAAATACAAGCTAAATTACTGTTGGGAAAAAATATAACAATTGATAGAAATGGACAAAATTCTACCATTACTATGGATGAAAATTTTATAGAACAACTGGTAGAAAGTAAAAAGAAAACCGGAAGCTTGTTAATGCAACGTTTGCCAGCTTTAGTGGGCGAATATGACGCCAAGGATTCTTCTACCGGTAAAAAAATTGGCCTTCAGCCAATGGATAAAATTGTTGCTATTGACTCAGTACCCGTTAATTTTTATGACGATATTACCCTTATTCTGGCTGGCAAAAAAAATACCACAGTTAATCTTGCCTTAGAAAGAAAAGGGCAGCCTGTATTGGTTGCCGCCGCAGTAAATGCAGAGGGTAAAATAGGCATCCCGGTTTTATCACTAGAGCAATATGATAGTTTGGGATTTTTTAAATTAGAAATTAAGAAGTACGGTTTTTTTGAGGCTATTCCGGCAGGCGTATCGATGGCATTGGGTAAACTGAAATTTTATATAGATCAATTTAAACTAATTTTAAATCCAAAAACCGGCGCCTACAAAGGCCTGGGAGGGTTTAAGTCAATTGGTTCTATTTTTCCAACGCATTGGGGAGAGTGGGAAATGTTTTGGCGTTTAACCGGTTTTCTTTCTATTATTTTAGCTTTTATGAATATACTACCCATACCAGCCTTAGATGGTGGCCACGTTGTATTTACTTTGGCAGAAATGATTACCGGACGTAAACCAAGTGATAAATTTTTGGAGTATGCACAAATTGTGGGTATGGTACTTTTGCTGGGACTGATGTTATTTGCCAACTTTAATGATTGGTTTGGTTACGGAAAAGGAAAGTAGTTTTGAGCTTTTCTTAGCTGTGAGCCATGAGCTACTAGCTTCGAGCTGTGAGCCATGAGCTACGAGCTTCGAGCTGTGAGCTGTGAGCCATGAGCTGAGAGCTTCGAGCTACGAGCTGTGAGCTTTTCCGAGCTGTGAGCCATGAGCTACGAGCTTCTAGCTGTGAGCCATGAGCTTCGAGCTGCGAGTTTCGAGTTATGCATTAAAAGTTGTTGATAAAAATATATTTAAAGCTTAAATCTTATAATTAAAGGCCAGATAGAAGCTAACAGCCTACAGCTCGCAGCTCGAAGCTCAAAGCTCGCAGCTCAAAGCTCGCAGCTCGAGAAGCTCACAGCTCGAAGCTCAAAGCTCGCAGCTCGAGAAGCTCATAGCTAGAAAAGCTCCAGTCTAAACTGCCATCAAACTACACCCTCTTATTGTTGTGTTATCTAACCTGCCAATTATTTCAAAACTGCCATCAGTATGTAATTTGCCAGCATCCTCAGTAGCAATAAAACTGCAACTATACAAGTTTGCCAAATCGATAATGTTTACTGCTCCGCTTTTAATATTTGCTCCGG
>JBBQTZ010000297.1:0-5036 GCA_038234405.1 Chitinophagales bacterium | reverse complement strand
CCCAGGTTTACCCTTTCCTTTTTCAATGGAGATTCATTAATAAAATCTAAAAAATCATCGAATATTTCGGCTGCTTGTTCACCACATTGTTCTACCATTTCCAGCAAGGGATTATCTACACCATCGCCCCGCATTAATTCGGTAAGGATAGGAATATTTTTTATAGGCGTTCTTAAATCATGCATTAACATTCCCATTGCTGTGCCGATGGCCGATAATTTTTCTTTTTTTATTAACTCTTCATACAACTGTGCATTGCGGATAGCTTTTGCTGCATTTTGAACAAACAATCTCAGCAGGTAAAGTTTTTCAGTTTTTAACTGTGTATCTTTTTTTAGTACTGCAAAAACAGCATACTCTTCCATTTTGGCAAAAATTATTTCATCAATTTGCATCACATCATCATGATTAGCATTTGCAGAATTAATTTTTTGATTTAATTGCGAAAGGTTGATTTTCTCTTCCAATGCACCAATGGAAAATAATTTTTCATATTGATTGTTTTCCATCTTACCCATCACAGCCATATCTGTTTCGATGTACATAGCTAGTTGATCCAGGATATTTTGCAGTAAGGTATTTAAATGGTTTTCTGATATGGAAAGATTGGCAATGATATTAATCAATGTCTCCAGGTTTCTAAGTTTATTGTAATCGTTTACCCCTTTTATGGCAAGCTGCAATATTTCTTCAGTAGCATAAGGTTTACAGTGGTAACCTACATTTTGCCCGGCTTTTGCAACAATATCCTCTATTGATTTATCGCTAAATGCTGTAACTATTACAATCTCTACTTTAGGGTCAATTTCTTTTATTCTAATGGCTGTTTCCAAACCATCCCAACCCGGCATCCTCATATCTAAAAAGATCAATGCATAAGGATTTTTATCTTCAATTGACAATTTTACTTTTTCAAATCCTTCCATTCCATTGATGGCTTTATCCACCATAAACTCCGGAATATTACTTTTGGCGGGAGTTAAAATTTGCTCCTCTTCTTCATCAAATAAAATACTGCTGGCGTTGCTGATGGCTTCATTTTTTTGATACTTCCTTGGTATAAGAATTTCTTCTATATTATCTCTTACCAACTCTTCGTCGTCAATTATTAAAACCCTGGTGTTAATTTTTTCTTTCGACATTGTAATCGTTTTTCTTTTATTATTGGATTTTATTCTATTTCAAATGCTATAGTTGCAGTGGCGCCCAAACCTGCTCCTTTGCTTTTTAAATGTATAGTACCATTGTGACTTTCAATTATGCTTTTACAGTTTGCCAAACCCAATCCGGTACCTTCTGGTTTTGAAGTAACTCCCTTTTCAAAAAAGTGATCCCCACTTATTCCTTCAAAACCAAGCCCATTATCTGTGATGATGATATTAATAGATGTACCAGTCACCAATAACTCAATGTGTACCGATTTTTCCGTAACATTTGCCAGGAAAACAGACTCTACTCCATTTTTCAAAAGATTTAAAATTACCTGCATCAATTTAGTTCTATCGCCTTTTATTGCAGGTACTTTAATGGGAATATCTGAGGTTATTTCAACGCCTTTTTTATCAAAAGATGCCAATAACATTACTGTGGAGTCATTAATAATCGATCTTAAATTTACCGGCATTCTTTCTGAACTTTGGCCTTTTACATACTGTCTTTGAATGTTTAGAATTTCCTGTATGTGAGAAATAATATTTAATTGCTCGTTAAGAGATTTCTTTACATCTATTTTTTCTTGCTCCATGTTGGCAATAACTCCATTTAATAAATCTATCAAGGCATTTGCTTTTGCCTCCCCAATGGCGTTGCCTATGGCTAGTTTTTGTTTCTCAATAAAAAGCTTCAGGTTATTAAGGGTGCCTATATCGTTTTGTTCTATGTTTCTTTTTATTTTAGTAATGTAAGAACCAAAGCCTACCACTGCATTTCCAATATCATGCAATACGCCTGATGCTATTTCAAACTTGCTTTGTTCCACGGCTTTATCCTGCAAAGCCTGCCTCATTAGTTGCTCCTTTTTATACATTCCGGAGATGTCGTCAAAAGTGTACATAATGCTTTCTGCCGATAACCTGTTTACAGAAAAGAGGTAATGAGTTTTTTTACCTTCCTCCTCATTTTGCCTTTTTATGCTGTAATGTTCCTGGTTAATAATATTACCAGTTTCTATTGTACTACCTTCTAACTTAGTTATTAACTCAGGTACAATAAGTTTTAATAAATTCGAAAGATTGGTTGGGCCAAGTTTTGTTTCAATAAACAACGGTAACATCAATTGTACTCCCTTCGCATTAATTTGCTTTATGTTACCCACGCTATCTGTTTCTATCAATCCCAATGGAATTTGATGGATAATGGATAACATTTTTTGGATTTGTTCCGATTGTGCTAAATCATTCAAGGTTATAATTTTTTAACTAGCATATATTGATAATCTCCTTCACCTTTTAATAGCCTTAGTTGTACAGGAATTGGCTGGGTAACGTACGTGAAAATATATTGTACCTGCTCATCCAATAATTCTTTCCTGTACTTTTCTGCTACTAAAAAATTATTGGTACAGGGCGCAATTTGTGTAAAAAAATGTTTGGCAATTGTATTTTCACTTTTTACCCCTGTAATCAATTCCTCTTCTTTATTATAGAAAACAACTATACCAGTTTTACTCATTTTTACTAAACCAAAGTTTAATTGATCAAGGATTTCATTTGGTTGCTCATCCAGCCATTCCAATATATCGGAACTATCAAATTCTCTATTCATTTAAATTATTTTTTTACTAAAAAAATATATTTTAACGGGCAGTTTTGAATACTAATTTTTTAAAGAAATGGCAATATGGCTTAAAGGCAATCGTATTTTCTTTATAAAAATGTTCAAGTATATTATTCCGCATTTTACAAACGGATAAAATGAAAACTAATTGTAGCAATTAATATTCTAAATAGAAAGTAAAGCCTGCAAATCGTTAGTATATTTCGTTTATAAAGTTTTTATAAATGATGCTTAATTCTTTTATCGCTTATAAAAATTTGATTTTAATAATAAGCAACTATCAAAATTATATTGTTTTTACTTATTTTGTATAGTAAGGAAATTACATTTTGTGTAGATAAATTACTATATGCATTTTGTGTTTTTATCGACTTGCGTCCGTAGTTGCTGTCCCCACTCAATAATACTTAGTGCCAGCGGCGTTCGTAACAATAACTTTCAAGCCATAGAGGTAACAACTGCAAAACCCGGCTACCGAAAAGAACCATCACCCAAATGCCTGTACCCAAATAATAAATTATCCTTTGCAAAATTTGCATTCGCCCTTCACTTCTTAAATTCCGTAAGGTAAATTCTTTTAAGTATCGGCAGTACTAAACGTTGGGGTTTAGCCAGGGCAGCATTATTTATTGAAGCTTATCCTGTCGAAAACCCCGACGGATCAGAAAAGAGAACAACTTCTTTTTGGAGAAACCCCCAGCATAAAATGCTATAAAGTAACGGTATCCCATCTTTTAAAAACTACCTGTTTTTCGGATCCGGCGATGGGTGCATTTCATTACAAGCAGTAATCAACGGTGTGATTTTACAGCTACTGTTTTATTATTTGATTTGTAGGTGAAGATCCCTTCGGGATAAATAAACTAATCTTAATACAATTTAACCTGCTGATAAAACGTTACAGAAAAGCCGAATATCTCTAAACAGGTGATAAAACTCCGTTCCAATAACACAAACAGCAAAACCCGGGATTGCATTAGCCAAACCTTAATACCAATTTAAACTGAATCAAAAAAATCTTCTATGATAAAGGAGCCTCACCTGAACAAAGCAGTATGCCTGCTTTGCCTGTTTGTTGTTACGAATGTAAATGGTCAAAACAAAGCACAGGATCATAACGCTTCCAGCAATAATAATTTCGCCAGCCGCTACATGTCGGATGGTGTTTGGGATTTCGGTTTAAGCAGCGGTGCATCCTTTGGTTTAAATAGTAAAGAAAACACACTCTTTCGGGGCAACAGTATAGCCACTAAAATGTTTGGCCGTTACAGCCTCGGTCATGTAGGACTTGGTTTTAATACAGGTATTATTCCGGGCACCATCAGCAGCAGTGCTGTAAGCCAATTTTTAATTGAAAGGAAATTCCCTGTTGATGCACTCGTGAACAGCACCAAACCACTAAATGCTTATTTTCTATTTGGACCTTCTTTTAATTTTGGCAATAAGATAAAAATTAGTGCCGATGTATCCGGGGGTGTCTTTTATAATCATTCAGGCGGGCTAACTATTAATCAGCAGGGTGTAACAAGAGCTTTATACCGTTTTGATGCAGGCAGTAAAAATTTAATGCCGGGCTTATCAGGAAATATCAGCATCGCTTATCCATTAAATAATTCCACCCGTTTTTTTATCAATACAGATTACCTGCAAACCACTTCCTCTATCCGCCTGTACGATCCACAAAGAGGTGTTGATATTGCGACAGAACAAAACCGTAGTGTAAAATTATTTACTGCCGGTGTTGGCATCATAAAATCATTCGGATCGGCAAGAGACATTGCTACAGGGCAATCTTCCGGTAAAAGAATTTCAGCACCAAGAGACGTTGCAACCGGACAATCTTCTGGTAAAACAATGTCTGCGCCAAAAGATATAGCGAGCGGACAATCAACTGGCAAAAGAATACTTGTACCAAGAGACCCGGCAAGTGGTTTACCAACCGGTAAAAGATCGGTAATGGATAATGAAAATTATGAAAGCTGCGGCCCGGTAACCATTACAAATACAAACGCAGATGGGAGTTCAGAAGAAAAAACATTTGCCTGTACCAACGATGCATTGCGTTATCAACGGCAAACGCAGGGTGCAACTTTTGGAGAAAAAGTAAATGCCGGTTTGCATGCCGCTGGTGGTGCTTTGGCACAAGGCGCTTCATTAGTAGGCAGTTCATTGCCAGGCGGGGCAGTTATATCTTCGGCACGATATATACTCGGCGGTAGAATAACCTGGAGTAGTGGCAGCAGTTCGGGAATTGTAACTAA
>JBBQTZ010000296.1:0-5088 GCA_038234405.1 Chitinophagales bacterium | reverse complement strand
TTTCCTTGTTTTGCACCATCTGTATAAATGTAGATTGTGGAAATTGAATATGAGATTACCGCCGACCTTATTTGTCCCATTGCATGTTTTCCCTGTCCATAAATTTTTTCCAATTCAACAAACAATATGATTTTGGAAATTAACTCCTCATAAAACTCTCTGTTTACATTAACAGCTTTCTTTCCCTTCGTCTCTCCTGTTATTTCTTCTAAAAAATATCTGAAAACTTTTTCACCCCCCTTTTTCACTATAAATGGCTGTTCGCCTCATGCAGTAAAATATTTACCTAACTGCTCCTTTGTAAAACGATAATTGTTTGGATACTCCTTTTCAATCCTGGCTTTATTTGAACCAGCAATTCTTAACTTGGTATTAAATTCACCTCTTGATTTTTCAAAGAACCATTTCCTGCCGGAAGGTGTAACAACGCTGTCGGAAAGGGCTTTAAGTTTATTTAGTTGAGGGCTTCCTGAACTTAAATCAACAGTAGAAACTTTAGTTTGAGAATTTGAATAGCTGCTTATATCTGAAATCAGTGAATCTAATCCTTCCTCTGTAACATCTAAGGCCACATTAATCTTCGCCATTATTTTTACCCGGTCAATAGGAAACCCGTCTTTCTGAGTAAAATAAATGCTTGCGGTTGTCTGCCCTCCATTTACAATTTGAAAATCAGTTAAGGACACCGGCCGCCAAAACAACTGCTGATAGTGAGCTACAGCCGATTGATAAACGTTAAGAGTAGCTTGCAGCAGTACTTACGTTGTAAGATCGCCTTTCTACAAATTGACGCCGGTTTCAATTTCCCAGGAATACGGGTGTTTAAATGTTTTAAAAGTCTGGAACAATGACAAGTCCAAAATTCTTACACTCGTTTTTTTAGCTCCCGTTTTTTCATTTCCCTTTGTGTAACTTCTTTTCCTTATCAGGAAATTGTAACTATAGGCCTGGTATTCGAGTGACGCTCTGTGGATAGTTAAAAGGTCTGCACCAATTAATACAAATTCTTTTTTATCAAACCGAAATTTGTAGGTACTGCTTGTTGAATACCAACTCCCCATATTATAAAATAGATGAAAGGCTATCTTTAAAATTCCTTTGTCAATTGTAATGCCTTGATAAGGGTCGTCCAGTATAGCATTGTCATGTTTAAGAATGAAGGAATTACTTTCCTCTACCAATAAAAACTTATTATTAGTCGGATTTTTAAAAAGCAACAACAATATTCTTGGCTGTGTCAAAACAGTATCCTCTAAGTTGTTCACCATTAAAACACTGTTTTTATATTGAAGAATAATAGCGGCATCTTTTAATCCGTCTTTATTTAGGTCGCCAAAAGCGCTGTCAAGAATTTTCCATCCCAAAGGAACAAAATCCTTAATGCTTTGTCCATTTGATATTATTGTAGGGTATAAAAAGAATTGTCCGTAAGAAACGTTGAAAAGAATTGTAAGTATGACTATTAGGGTGTATCTCATAATGTGGTGTAGAACGTTCAGGGCTTGCCAAATTGGGGGAAACATAATTCCGTCCGCCTGGCTGACTAAGTTATATTTAAACATAAAATTTATGATTAGCCATTTGCTAAAATAACCAATGTATTAATTTTATTTTAAAAAGTAAAAGAGCAATTTTTACCTCACTTTAGCTTTACTACTCTCATATAATCCAGCATTGCCTGGTTTACTTGCTCATTCATATTCTCGTTCCATATTTCGTAGCTAAGCTGCAAAAGGTGCGTTCCCTTTTTTAAAAATGTTTGTACGCTATTGGTAAAACCCCAGTTACTCCATTCGGCGTTACCTCTTTGTGGTAAAACGATGGTTCCAATTTTTTGCCTGCCATTTTTCAAGGTTCTTATAGCGCATTTATTGCTTGTATTGGTGGGGCCGTTGCCATTGGCATAACGAAAATCTATTGCATAATGGCCTGTTTCTTTTATTGTAACAGGGATGGTAATTGTTTGGTTTACATCGGTGCTTATTTCTACAAAACCCTTTCCTGAAAAACCTTTATAGGGCAGGATAGCTGCTGTAACAAGGTTTTCCATTTGATATGTACGGCTATTTTTTTCCGGTACAAAAAGAATTGGTTCACTTGCAAAAGAGCCAACTCCTTTTTTGTCTACAGCTATTACCTGGTAAGTATTTGTTTCTTTATTACTAATGGTGAATGTAGTATTGGTGGTTACCAAAAGCTTTTTTCCGTTTTGCAAAATATGGTATTCGGCTGCTGCTTCATTCTTAGTCCAGCTCAATGTAGTTGCTTCTAAAGAAACCTCGGGTGTTGCAAGTGTTTCATAAGCAGGTTGTATGTTGATGCTGTTTAATAAATGATTATTGTTTGCTAACACTATTTTAATTTGATGCTTTCCGGTTAGGGAAGCGCTGATTTCTGGTACAGTCATTATTTTACCATCGAGCTCAAAACTTTTTATTTGGTTACCATATCCTTCAACCGTAATATCCAATAGTGCGTTTCTGTAGGTAAAATTTGTTAATGTTCTGGTACCTGCCATTTGCGTTGGCACCATCGGTTGAAAGCTTATTTTTTGGGGATGATATTGAATACCAAATAATATTTTGTGTACCAATGCAATGTTTCCAGAAAGGCTCCAAAGCATATTGCTGGAATTAATCTGAGTACCTGCAAAATCTCCGTTAGTGGCTACAAAGTTTTCTTTATTGGTTGCAAACATTGCTGCAGGCCGGTAAATAGCTCCAAACGACTCCATTACAGCTTTTTCGTTGCCAACTTTAGCTGCTGCCAATGCAAAGTAGGTTTGTACAAAAGGCCATACTCCATTGTTATGGTAAGGCGGTATTCCCGGTATTTGTGGGTAAATACATGGCACGCCAAAATCCATAAAGGGCGTATTGGCTATAATAGATGCCTGCTGCTGCTTATCTGCTATATCAAAAAGTACACAAAGCGCTTCGCCCAGGGCTTCATTTTTGGGAGACAGAATTAAATTATTTCTTCCATACAAAAATTGAGCATAGTAGCCTTTATCTTTTAACCAAAGTTGTTGATTGATGGCTGTTTTTATAGATGCTGCAATGGCCGTATGTTTTAAAAATACAGTAGTATTATTGAGCAGTTTTGCCATAGCTGCCAGCACTTTATTGGCCTGGTAATGCACTGCGTTGGTACCTAAGTTTTCGCTTAAATAAATATCAACAGGCTGCATCCATTTTGGGTAGGTTTGCTCCCGCCAATCAAGGAAAGATGACTCTCCTTTTACTAATCCTGTTGTTTTATTATATGCATTTTGCAGGTCATCATTAATACTGTTTTTTATAATGATAAACGCTTGTTGCAGCCAGTCTTTATTACCCGTAGCTTTATAAACCTCCCAGGCTGCTGTAGCCCAAATCATTCTATCGGTACTTGCCGGATAAGCTCCTCCTGTGCCGGTATCCTGTATAATTTTTTTCTTTTTATTTACCTTTTTCATCAGGCTATTCATGGCAACTTTTGGTTGCAGGTAGGCCATCGATAAAATAATACTGTAACTAATGTCTCTCGTCCACACGCCAGCCCATTCCTTTCCTGTTCTAAATGTGCTGTCTGTTTCTACAGCCCTTATCATTTCTTCTAAAGACATATTGTAAATAGCATCACTGATTATATAGGGAGAATGATATTGTGGAAAGGCCGTAATATCCTTGCTTAATTTCCAAACAGATGCTGTTTGTTTTTCATCCTTTGCATCATTTAAGCGTACTGTGGTTTGGTATATACCGTCTCCATCTTCATCTTTCAATTGTAATTCCGGATGGTTTACAAGGTTATCAAAATCCCAAATCATGGGTGCAGTTGCGCCGGCCACGTACACTGCTTTAAAATCTTCTTTAAAAATTTTATTACCATTACAATCTATAAAAAAACCTTTGTCGTTAAAGTCAGAAAGTACTTTCCTCATATCGAGCCGAATGGTAAGGTCTGTTGCTGGCGAAAGATAGGTTTGCTGATTGCTTTGCAATGCTTTTAGTTGTTCTCCAAATACAATCGGTGTTGTTTGATTGGTAGCTGCTGTACAATAAAAATGATGATCTACCCCCGGTTTCATTTCATTGTCTTTGCCGTTGATGCTAAATTTGAAACTGATCAACGAGCTTAAAAACTCATTAGCCGGACTTTTATAATTTGACACTATCTCTGTAGCCGAATTTGCCTTTGCTATAAATTTACCCTGTTGCTCAATTCGTTCACTAAAAACACTGTATTGTGGGTTTTGTAAAAGTGGCTTATTAATATCCTGAGACTGCAGCATATTTATAAATAAAGGATTTAAAAGGCAGGAAATTGCCAGCAGATAATTTTTCATTTTTTTGCATCGTTTTTTAAACCCTGTTTTTGCAGTTTAAAGATCTACTAATTTTTTAATGCAGATTTTTAACCCGGATTTTCAACTGTAAAGTTTCAACTGTAAAATTTGGGTTACACTGTAAAACCAGGTTGTAAGGTAAATATGGACGTAAGGTAGAAATTATAGGCTGAAAATAAAAAAGGAAGCAAGATATGCTCCAGCTTCCTTATATATATTAAAAATAGTTTTAATCTATCTGCCAAAGTCATCTTGCACTCTTACTATGTCATCTTCATCGCTTGGATTGGCTGCATCTGTGTGCCGCCAAATTTCAGCTACAATTCCCCAACCGCCTTGCAAACCTATTAAACGATGGCGCTCTCCTTGTTTAAGTTGGATAATATCTCCTATTTGTAAGTGTGTAGTATCTTTTTCTTCATCAGTATCACTTGTAATTACACCCGCTTTACCACCAATCAGTTTCCATATTTCTGCTCTGCGATGGTGATATTGCCAGCTAAGTCTTTTTTCTGGTGCCACAACCAATATTTTGGGGCTCAGTTTGCCAGATATGTTCAACTCATCTTTTGTAAGATGTGGAAAATAATCTGCAATAAATTTTTCTGATTGTGTTTCATCTAACACAAAAAAACCGCCCCATGGCCGGGTACTATCTTGTTTATCAATTGCTAATTGATGCTGTTGCAAATATTCGGCTACAGCTTCAAAAACTAATTCTTTGGGTGTGTCTTGTGAAAAATTTAATAACATTGTTT
>JBBQTZ010000295.1:0-5111 GCA_038234405.1 Chitinophagales bacterium | reverse complement strand
GGTATAAGCGTTACAATTTTAGGAGTAACTTTAATTTTGATGTTACCAAACGTTTTAAAGTTGCGCTTGATTTATCTGCACAGGTTGAAAATCGTAATGGTAACAATGCTAATACTGCTAGCGTCATTAATTCTCTTATTGGCGTAGCTCCTTTAGGTTCTCCGGGTATTATAGATGGAAAAATTGTTACACTTACTCCAAGTAATACCATTGGTGATAATGGTGCAAACCCTTTAACCGGTCTTTACTCACGTGGATATAAAACAGATTTTAGAAATTTGTTAAATGGTTCCGTACGTTTAGATCATGAGCTTGATTTTATCACCAAAGGTTTAAGCACACACGCCATTGTTGCCTATCAAAATTTTAACCGGCAAATAAATGTCTACAGTAAGCCATTGGTTACTTATCAGGCAGTATTGCTTCCTTCAAATGAGATTTCCTATATTAAACAATTAGATGAACAGGCTTTTAATTTTAGCCAACAAAACCCCGACCGTAGCCGCCGTATAACAGCAGAGTTTGCACTTAATTACAGAAGAAGTTTTGGTGGGCACAATGTAACAGGCTTATTGTTATACAACCAGATAAAAACTTTTGACCCTTCGTTTGCTTTTGGTGTACCCAATGGCTACCAGAGTTATGTGGGTCGCACAACTTATGATTTTAAAGGCCGCTACCTCGCAGAATTTAGTGCTGCATATAACGGTACAGAAAATTTTGCCCCCGGCAACCGGTTCGGCTATTTCCCTTCTTATTCATTAGGATGGGTACCTACCGCAGAAAAGTTTTTTCCTAAAAATGACGTACTCAATTTCTTAAAAATACGGGCTAGTTATGGCGAAGTTGGCAACGACCAGTTAAGTGGCGATTTTTTATCCAATGCCAATAGCCGTTTCCTATACAGGCCTACTGCATTTACCAATAACGGACCTTTTAATTCGGCAGGATATTACTATTGGGGTATTGTAGGGGGAAACTATGCTCAGTACAACGCAATACGGGAAGGCAGAGCAAACAATCCCATACTAACCTGGGAGAGAGCTTTAAAAAGCAATCTTGGTATCGAGGCTAATTTCTTTAAATCAAAAATAAATTTGGTGGTAGATGTCTTTAAAGAAACACGGGACAATATTCTGGCGGTACCGCAAACAATTTCTTCTATCGTTGGTACCTCATTAGCTGCACAAAATCTTGGCAAAATGAAAAACCAGGGATTTGAAATTGATTTAACTTACAGAAACAGTTTTAAAGAATTTAAATACTGGGTAAAAGGAAATTTCTCCTATGCAAAAAATACCGTCCTGTTTCAGGATGAAGTTACAAGGGCCTTTGCTTATCAACAACGCACCGGGCAACAGTTTGGCCAATTGTTTGGCTTAGTATCCGATGGTTTGTATAATACGCTCGAAGAAATAAACGACCCTAAAAGGCCGGTTTCTACCTTTGTTGGGGGCAATAAAATACAGCAGGGTGATATCCGGTATATAGATCAAAATGGCGATGGTAAAATAGATTTCAATGATGAAGTGCCTATTGGCTATGCAACAACTCCTCAAAAAATTTATGGTTTTTCACTAGGCGCATCTTTTAAAGGTTTTGACTTTTCAGCATTATTTCAGGGTGCTGCCAATGTTTCTATCGCTTACAGCCGCAGAGCCAACCAGGCATTTTTTGATGCCGATCCTGCAGCAGCCGCTTCATATTTATTAGAAAGCTGGAGCCAGGAAAGATACGACGCAGGGTTACCAATTAATTATCCACGGTTTGCAGTAGGAAATGGAGCCAATGGGTTTACGCACAATTATGTAAACTCATCTTTTTGGATAAAAGATGCAAGCTACCTCCGCTTGAAAAATATTGAATTGGGGTACACGTTCAGGCAGGAATTGTTGCAAAAATTGCACATCAGCTCTACCAGATTTTATATAAATGCAAATAATATTTACACCTGGAGCAATGTATTGCCAGGTATAGACCCGGAAACGCCCAACCTTGGTGCTAATTTAGAACCTTACCCGCTGGTACGCACTGTAAACGTTGGCGTAAACATTAATTTTTAATTACTAACACTTGCTAATATGAACAAGAAATTTCAAATTATTCTAATTGGCTGCCTGGGCAGCGTACTTTTCTTTTCCTGTAAAAAAGTCTCAGATTTTTTGGATAAGCCACCGGGAGTGGACATAGATGAAAATGTTATTTTTTCAGCAAAGCTGCAAACGGAAATATATATGGCCACACTCTATCAGTTCGGTACACATGCACCGTTTCCTTTACGGGCTGCTGATGCCGGCTTCTCAGGGTTTCCTGCTACAGGTGGGGCTTTTAATGGTAATATGAATACAGCTACTATTGGGATAACAGACGAAGGGGAGCAGAGTGAAAGTTTTGCTGCTGTACAAGACTGGAATAATGCCTCGGTTACGCCACTTAATATTGTATCAAGAGAGGATCAACGTTATTTTTTACGGTGGATGGCCATCCGTGTTGCCAATATTATTTTAGAAAGGGCCGATGAAATACCTGATGCGGACCAGGCTTATAAAGACATGATAAAAGGCGAAGCTTTATTTATAAGAGCTTTAAATAACTTCGAAACCTTTAAACGTTATGGTGGTTTTCCCATAGTAAGCAAAAGGATCGTTACGTTCGACGAATCAAAAATACCACGCAGTTCTGTGGCAGAGTGTGTTGACGCTATCGTAAAAGATTGCGATGATGCAATTGCTAAATTACCACAAACACAACCTTCCAACTTTACAGGAAGGGCTCACAAAGGTGCAGCACTTGCTTTAAAAGCCCGAACACTATTATATGCAGCAAGTCCATTATTCAATACTGCCACCCCCTATCTAAGTGCTGGTAGTGCTGAAGATAATAAATTAATATGTTATGGTAATGCCGACAACAACCGGTGGAAGCTTGCTGCTGATGCTGAAAAAGCCGTATTGGATTGGGCTGCTTTAAATGGTTTTGCATTAATTGATGTGCCGGCTAACAGGATACCTGTTTTTGCGCCGGGTGGTATTGTAAATGGCAACTACCGCACGTCATGGCAGCAGCCAGATAACCAGGAAACTATTTTATCCTGCAAATTATTTGGTGGTCCAAAAAGCAATGGTGCATTTCCATGGCAGTTTTTTTTACCGCGTAATAATTATGTACCTAATGCAGGTGGTAACTGGACGCCACCGTCACCCACTTTCAATTTTGTACGTAAATACGAAAAAAGAGACGGTACTCCTCAAACATGGGATTTAGTAAACGGGGGAAATGATTTATTGGAGAAGTTTGATCAACTAGATCCTCGGTTTGCACAAACTATTTGTTATACCGGCGCAAGGCTACATGTTAATGTAACAAGAATGCCTATTTACGAAGGCACTACATCCAACAAATCTACCGCTAAAGGTGGCTTTTGGATGCTGAAATGGATACCAGACGCTATACCAACCGCAGCACAAATAGTAAATGCACCAATTTTCCGAATAAATGAAGTGCTGTTAAGTTATGCTGAAGCCCTCAATGAATTTAGCAGCACACCTGCTATTGAAGCGTATGCGGCAGTAAACGCAGTACGCAACCGTTCGGGTATGCCCGACTTGCCAGCAGGTTTAACAAAAGACGAATTTAGAATAAGAGTACGCAATGAAAGGGATATTGAAATGGCTTTTGAAGATTATCGCTTGTGGGATATACGCCGCTGGATGATAGCAGAACAGGATGGTGTAATGAAGGGAAATATGTTGGGCTTAGAAGTTACAAGACTTAATAGCACGCTACCATTTCCCACAGCATTTAGTTATAAGCCTTTTGTTTTTGAAACAAGAACATTTAATAAGAATATGTATTTGCATCCATTTGATAATAATGAAGTGCTAAAAGGTAACCTAAAACAAAACCCGGGTTGGTAAATTATAAATGTAACAAACGGCTTAAATTTTTTAACTGAAAACTATTTGTCAATGAAAAATAAAACTCCTTTTTATAAATTTTTACCAGTCTTCTGCCTTTTTTGTTTTAACAATAAGCTGAATGCACAGTCTGTAGATACTGTTACGGTAATAAAGGCCGATACAGAAAAATATATCGGTTTTGATAAACAAAAATTACTAACTGTTTCCAGCAGCATCAGCACTGTAAAAGGTGCAGATTTGCGAAAAGCATTTACCAACAATATTACCAATACACTTTATGGAAGGCTGCCCGGCTTAACTATGGTGCAGGGGGGTAACGAGCCCGGCAATAACAATGCTACTGCATACATCAGGGGCGCTAATACCTTTGGCTTTAATAGTTCGCCTTTAATTATTATTGATGGTTTTTTAGGCGATTTCTCCCAAATGGTACCAGAAGAAATTGAAGAAATTTCTGTTCTAAAAGATGCTGCTGCAACTGCAGTGTATGGCATGCGTGGCGCCAATGGCGTAGTGTTAGTTACCACAAAAAAGGGTAAAAGTCAACCGTTGTCAGTTAACTTTAATGCACAGTACGGCATACAGGATGCAACAGCTTTGCCCAAATTTTTAGATAGTTATAATTATGCCAGCCTTTTTAATGAGGCATTGGCTAATGACGGAAAACCAGGCTTATACACACAGGCTGATTTGGATGCTTATCAAAATGGCAGCGACCCGGCTTTCCGTCCAAACGTAAACTGGTCTGATCTCGTTTTACGCAATACAGCGCCATTATCAAACTACAACCTTAATTTTACTGGTGGTAACAGCACTGTAAAATTTTTTGCTATGCTAAATACGTTAACCAGTGAGGGGTTGTATAAAAAGTTTGGAAATAGTTTTGATGAAAGCAGTAATCCAAATTACACACGTTATAATTTCAGGGCCAATGTAGACGTTACACTTACAAAAAGATTATCAGCACAATTAAATATTGGCGGAAGTGTAGATGATAAGAAAAATCCCGGCGATTTATATGCTAATAACAACATTGGTTTATTAGACAGGGTGGCTCCCAATGCTTTTCCCGCATACAATCCCAATGGAAGCTTCGGTGGTAATCCAACATTTCCCGGTAATCCACTGGCTAATTTAACCAGCACAGGTTTTTCAACTTCCAATGCAACTACCCTGCAATCATCATTGAGG
>JBBQTZ010000294.1:0-5112 GCA_038234405.1 Chitinophagales bacterium | reverse complement strand
CGGGTGTGATTTTTATGCTAAAATGTGTGAAATATTTTTATACGGTTTTATACATTATTTCATAATATTCTTCCGCCATTCTGTTACTGTCAAATCTTACCTGCACATCACTCATACCATTTTTAATTATATCTCTCCATGTTTCTTTATTATCGTAATAGAGTGGCAAAATTTGATTTTCTAATATGTCGTACAACTGATTTAAGTCGTATTCATCTTGTTCTTGTACATGAACGTTTTCGTAATCAATAGGTGGTACCACAAAACCATTGTTACCATTATCTATAAATTCGCATATCCATCCATCATTAGTACTAAAGTTTACGGCTCCATTCATGGCTGCTGTCATTCCACTTGTACCACTAGCTTCCCTTGGTACCCGTGGGTTATTTAGCCAAACATCAGCAGCTTGTTTTAGGCGCTTGCTTAGTGCAAGTTCGTACCCTACACAAACCGCTACATTTCTGTAATTTTTACTTAAGTGAACCAGGTGATTGAAATCGTTGATTGCCGGATAGTCCAATGGGTAAGGCTTTCCTGCCCAAATAAACTGCACCGGATGCTTTGTGTTATTTAGCAGGGCTTCAAATCGTTTATTATCTCTTGTTAACAATTCTGCTCTTTTATATCCTGCAAAACGGCGTGCCCACACAATAGTGAGTACATTGGGATCTAGTAATTTACCTGTTTGATCTGCTACTATATCGAGCGCTCTTTTCTTTAAAAAATGCTTTCTGTCATCAAACCAAACATCGTTTGCTTCTGCTTTTGCTTTATACAATTGCTTGTCTGCCCAATAGGTCCAGTTTTGAGCGTTGGTAATAGATTTTATTTCGCAAATGCCATCGTATTTCCCCCACATTTTACGGCTTACTTCTCCATGCAGTTGAGATACTCCGTTGGCTATTCTTGCAAAGCGTAAAGCAGCAAGTGAATGATTAAAAGAATCATCATAAATTCCTGTAATTTTTCTTACTTCATCCAACGGCATACCGCAGAAATAACTCATTTTTTCACATAGATAAATATCATGTTTTTCATTACCTGCTTCTTCTGGTGTATGGGTTGTAAATACGAGGCGTTTTTTAACTTCTTTTATGTTACCAAATTTGCGATGCAGGTAAAAAGCTGCACTAATTGCATGTGCTTCATTGAGGTGATAAACTTCCGGATTAAAATTTAATTCATCCATTAATTTGGCACCACCCACGCCTAGTAAAATAAACTGCGCTACTTTGGTTGCTACATTACCATCGTATAAACGGTGCGTAATAGTTTGTGTTACATAATCATTTTCTGGTAAATCTGTACTGAGTAAAAACATGGGTGCACTTTTAAAGGTCTCAGGATTGAGATACCATGCTTTTACCCAAATAGGATGGTCGTGAATATTTATTTGAAATTTAATGCCTGTATCCTCTAAAAAATTATAGATTTTTTCATTCCATTGAACTTGCAGTGTTTGGTCTGCATTACGGGCCTGATCGTAGTACCCATATTTCCATAAAATTCCAATACCTACTAAATTTTGTTTTAGTTCATACGCACTACGCATGTGCGAACCTGATAAAAACCCTAATCCACCACTATAAATTTTAAGCGGCTGGTGAATTGCAAACTCCATTGAAAAATAAGCGACTCTTTTTGCGTAGCTTTCATTTACAGCGTACGGTACTTTAAAATTGGCGAAACTCATGATATTGTGTTACTTGATTAAGGTGCAATATAATTGGAATTCTTAAAAAACGTTGTGAATAGAATAAATATTGTGTCTTTTTTACACTACATACAAATAGTTAGATACTTTTAATGTAATAAATTTGATGTAAAATATCTTGTATTTAAACATTCAACATCATCAATAATAAATGGAAAATGATTAAAGTAATCGGAATACCTTTTGATAATAACTCTTCTTTTTTAAGGGGCTCTTCATTAGCTCCGCCTCTTGTAAGATTGATGGATAAAAATGGCTCTGCTAATTGCTTTGCTGAAAATGGAATAGAAATAATTGAAGGAGAAAATTATAAAGATGAAGGTGACATTATTTTTGATACATCTAATGCCGCTATAGCATTTAACGTTATTAAAAACACTATAGCAAAAGAACTTGCGCACAATAACAAATGTTGTTGTATTGGTGGCGATCACTCAATTTCTTACCCTGTAATTGATGCCTTTACCGATGTATATTCAAACCTACATGTTTTGCACCTTGATGCCCATGCAGATTTGTATGAAAATTTTGATAATAATCCATATTCTCACGCTTCACCTTTTGCACGCCTCTTAGAAAAAGGTGAAATAAAATCGCTCACCCAGGTAGGTATCAGAACGTTGAATACACATCAGCGACAGCAGGCTGCTAAATATGGTGTACAGGTGGTAGAGATGAAAGATTTTAATTATAATTTTATAGCGTCTCTTAGCAGTCCGCTTTATATTTCTCTCGATCTTGATGTATTAGATCCGGCTTTTGCGCCCGGTGTATCTCATCATGAACCAGGTGGACTTTCTACCCGGGAACTTATTACCATTCTACAACAGATACATGCACCAATAGTAGGTGCAGATATTGTAGAATATAACCCCACCAGGGATATCAACAATATGACAGCAATGGTGGCATATAAAATTTTTAAGGAGTTGATAGCCAAAATGATGCTTTAGTGGCTTTTTACACTGTTGTTATCGCTGTCACTTCTATCTCAATTAGTAATTCCTAGTTTATTAGTCTGCTTACTTCTACCAGGGTAGCCACAGGCTTTATAGTTTTAAAAAAAACTCCATGTGCTTCGCCAACTAATTGCCATGTATCAATATTAATCACAAACATTCTTGTTCGTACCACATCATTTAGTGAACTTCCTAATTCCTTTACTGCAAGCTCAATTTTTTGAAAGATAAATACAGTTTGTGCGTACACGTCATCTTTGCCAACCAGTATATCTCCATCCATGGCAGTAGTACCTGCAACTTCGATAATAGTACCAATTTTAATTGCTCTTGAGTAGCCTACTATATCCTCCCAAGGGGAGCCAGAACCAATTTTTTGTCGCATTTAAGTATAAATTTTACACAACTTACATTTTTGGTTGGGTGAAACAAAATTCCCCTGTAATAATTAGGCTCATCTAATTAAAAATTTAGATAGCGTGAAATTTTATTTTATCATTTAAGTGACATAGCGTATTTTTAGACCTGCATTTTAATAAAAATATTGCATACCTATTTATTATAAAAGCACATTTTGTATTATAATGCAGGTAAGCAAGGTATCAATATGGAGCAAGTAAAGCAGAGTAGTCAATCATTAAGCGAAGTACACCAAAGTATAGACACTACCAGTAATAAAAAAGTTGGCTGGAAACGTATATTTTCATTTTTAGGACCAGCTTATCTTATAAGCGTAGGTTATATGGACCCCGGCAATTGGGCAACCGATTTACAAGGAGGTAGTCAGTTTGGTTACAGCCTTATTTGGGTATTGATGATGAGTAATTTGATGGCTTTACTGCTGCAAGGGCTATCTGCAAGGCTTGGTATTGTAAGAGGTAGAGATCTGGCGCAAGCCAATAGAGAAGCTTATCCCCGCAGGGTAAATTACATTTTATATGGCCTGGCAGAAATTGCCATTGCGGCTTGCGATTTGGCAGAAGTATTGGGTATGGCCATTGGTATACAATTACTAACAGGTTTACCACTTATTTGGGGTGTTTCAATTACAGTATTAGATACATTTTTGCTTTTGTATTTGCAGAAACTTGGTATGCGAAAAATGGAAGCTTTTATTCTTGCATTGGTGGCCATTGTTTCTGTTTCTTTTTTAATAGAGATAATTTTGGCAAAGCCAAACGGCAGTGAAGTACTGTTGGGATTTATACCGCACCTGCAAAATGATGCTGCTTTATACATTGCCATTGGTATTATAGGTGCCACTGTAATGCCTCATAATTTATACCTGCATTCTGCTTTAGTACAAACAAGAAAAATAGAACGCACAGATGCAGGTATAAAACAGGCT
Source organism: Chitinophagales bacterium (assembly GCA_038234405.1). Classification (GTDB taxonomy): domain Bacteria; phylum Bacteroidota; class Bacteroidia; order Chitinophagales; family Chitinophagaceae; genus Ferruginibacter. The sequence continues at coordinate 1,088 of JBBQTZ010000294.1, read as the reverse complement.
ATTCGGTTTAATATTATTGATAGCTCTATAGCTCTTAATATAGCTTTTTTTGTTAATGCGGCAATATTGGTATTAGCCGCTACAGTATTTTTTAAAACAGGTAATTCTCATGTAGCTTCCATTAAAGAAGCTCATCAATTATTAACTCCCTTGTTGGGTTCTGCTATTGCTCCCAAACTGTTCGCTATTGCTTTGATAGCTGCCGGGCAAAGCAGCACCATTACCGGAACCCTTGCCGGTCAAATTGTGATGGAAGGTTACCTGCAATTGAGAATAAATCCATGGGCAAGGCGGCTGATAACGAGGTTGCTGGCCATTATGCCTGCTTTAATTGTTATATTAATTTATGGAGAAGAGAAAGTTGATGCATTGTTGGTATTAAGCCAGGTGGTTTTAAGCCTTCAATTAGGCTTTGCTGTAATACCGTTGATACATTTTGTAAGTGATAAAAAAACGATGGGAATTTTTGCCATTGGTATCTACACAAAAATAGCAGCGTGGCTAATTGCTTCTGTTCTTATTTATTTAAATTTTAAAATGCTTGTAAATGAAACTTCCGGCGTTTTTGCAGCCCCATCATTTTTTCCTAAATTGTTGTTAGTTACAGCGGGTATTTTTTTTATTGGTTTATTTATTTACATAATTGTACAGCCGTTAATTGTTCGTAACCGGGCCAAAGCACCTATACTAATTCACCCGGATTTAAACATGTTGCAAAATTTAGACAAACCTGTTTTTACTACTGTTGCTATAGCGCTTGATTTTTCTGAAAAGGATGAAAAATTGATGCGTTTTGGAATAGGACAAGGGGGAACTAATGCCCGGTATTACCTTATTCATGTGGTAGAAAGTGTATCTGCAAAGCTTTTAGGCTCGGATAGTTATGATTTGGAAACCATCAAAGATCAGGAGCGGCTTAATCATTATGTAGAGCAACTGGCAAGTCAGGGAATTACGGCGGAAGGCATTTTGGGCTTTCGCCGACGGGCAAATGAAATAGTGCGAATTGTAAAAGAAACCAATGCAGATATGCTGGTGCTTGGTGCTCACCGCCATACGGGCATTAAAGACATAGTGTATGGAGAAAC
>JBBQTZ010000293.1:0-5123 GCA_038234405.1 Chitinophagales bacterium | reverse complement strand
GCAGAAAAATATACCTCTTTATACGATTTTGCCCCAATAGGTTATTTTACTATTTTACAAAATGGCAGCATAGAAGAACTTAATTTGTGCGGTTCGCAAATGCTTGGTAAGGATAGGGTATACTTGAAAAATAAATATTTTCCAATTTTTATAGATGAAGTATGCAAGCTTCCCTTTAGTTTTTTTTTAGACCAAATTTTTACCAGCACATCAAAACATACCTGTAACATTACCATCACTAATAACAACAATGTAAGCACACAAGTAATGCTTACCGGCATACGATTGCAAAAAGAAAATGCCTGCCTTTTAACGGCAACAGATATTACAGACAATATAATAGAGGCAGCAGCAATTACAGCCGAAAAAGGGCTTTCTGAAGCTATTGTAAGCAACCTGCCAGGTATTTTTTATCTATACGATGAAGCTGGAAATTTTATAAACTGGAATAAAAATTTTGAAGGTGTAACCGGTTATTCCGCCAAAGAAATAAGCAGCATGAAACCGCTTAATTTTTACGATGCCGCACAGCAGCAAATTATTAGCGAGCGAATAAAAAATGTTTTTAATCAGCAAAATACTAATGGTATAGAAGTAAACCTACTTACAAAAGAGGGTAACAAAATTCCTTTTTACATTAATTCCAAAACCATAGAATACAACGGTAAAACTTGTTTGATGGGTATTGGTACTGATATCACCAAACTTAAATTAACAGAAAATGCCCTAAAAGAAAGTAAGCAAAAGTTTAAAATGATTGCAGAAAATACCTCCGATGGAATGGTGGTAATTAATGCCGATAATACCATACAATATACTTCTCCTGCATACTTGAAACAATTGGGCTACAGCCAAAAAGAAGAGCTTACCAGAAATGCTGATTCAATTTATCAAATAATTCACCCCCAGGATAGAGAGGAACTTTACGGTAAAATTTTTAAAGCTATTGAATTAAAAAAACCTTCTTTAATTTATAGTTTTAGAATTAAACATATTGACGGCCATTATATTTGGCGGGAAGATAATGCACTATTCAAATACGATGATAACGGAAACTTTGCAGGTACTAATGTAATTTGTAGAGATATTACTGAACGCAAACAGGCAGAAAAAGATTTGCAACATAAAAATGATTTTATAAAAAGCATTGTAAATAATATTCCTGGTATGGTAGCATACTTTACAAAAGACCTGCATTGTACCTTCTCTAACCTACTTTATAGAAATTGGTTTGGCCGTACACAAACCGAGATGGATAACATTAGTATGCCTGATTTACTTGGGCATCAATTATTAGAAAATAATATACCTTACATAAAAGCTGTATTGGAAGGCCATACCCAACAGTTTGAAAAAATGACGGTAAAGGAAAATAGTAAAATTGTTTACACCTACGCTACTTTTATACCACATAAAATTGATGAAGAGATAATTGGCTTTTTTGTATTTGTTGCAGATATTACCGAAAGAAAAGAACTGGAGAAATTATTAAGTAAGGCTCAAAGCCTTGCCCGGCTGGGAAGTTGGGAAATAGATTTTGTAAATGATACCATATTTTGGTCGCAGGTAATTAAAGAAATACATGAGATTGAAAATGATGTTGAGTTGAACCTTGCTACTGCCATCCACTTTATACAAGAAGGTGTTTTTAGAGATCTTTTTGTAAAAAAAATTGACGAGTGCAAAGCTACCGGCAAAAAATGGACTGCAGATTTAATTTTGATAACCGCAAAAGGTAATGAGGTATGGATTAGGGTTAATGGCGAAGCGGCATTTAAAAATGGAACCTGTACCAGAATATATGGTAGTATTCAGGATATTGATGTTCAAAAAAGAGCAGAAGAAGCCATTCGTATCAGTAATGAAAGATATAATTTGGTGGCCAAAGCCACTAACGACGCTTTGTGGGATTGGGATATTGTTACAGGTAAAGTAATAAGATTGGGAAGGGGTTTTAATGTACTTTTTGGATACAATGATGAAGAAGCAAATAACGATAATCAATTTTGGCAAAAATTAATTCATAAAGATGATTTGGCTTTGGTGAGTAATTCTATCAACGATGTATTTAATAACCCGAACGAACAATATTGGGAGGCAGAATTTAAGATAGTAAAAGCTAATGGTGAAGAGGCTTTTGTTTATGACAAAGGTTTTATTATCAGGGATAGCAATGGCAAACCCATCCGAATGATAGGTGCCACACAAGATGTTACAAGGCTTAAAGAAAATGAGCTTCACCTATATAAGTTGAATGAAGATTTGCAAAATCAAACCAAAGAACTAGCTAACTCCAATAGAGAATTAGAGCAGTTTGCCTATGTAGCATCACACGATTTGCAGGAACCCCTGCGGATGGTTTCCAGTTTTTTAACCTTACTGGAAAAAAAGTATGCTGATAAGCTGGATGAAAATGGTAAACTCTATATTGATTACGCTGTAGATGGAGCAAAAAGAATGCGGCAAATTATACTGGATTTATTAGAATTATCGAGAATTGGCCGTAAAGAGGGCGTTAAGAAATTGATTGATATTAATAAACTGGTGCAAGGTATAATTGTGCTGCATAAAAAGGCGGCAGAAGAGAAAAATGCCAGCATAGAAGTAGGTGAACTTCCGGCAATATTGGGGCATGTTGCCTCTCTCCGGCAAGTTTTTTTAAACCTGATTGGCAACGCTTTAAAATACAGCAAAAAAAATACCCCTGTTCATATAACCATATCAGCAAACGAATTAAAAGATTTTTGGGAGTTTACCATTGCAGATAATGGTATTGGTATAGCAGTCGAGTACTTCGAAAAGATATTTGTAATATTTCAGCGTTTAAATAAAAAAGAAAAAATTGAAGGCACAGGTATTGGGCTTTCAATTACAAAAAAAGTAATCGAAAGTTATGGAGGAAAAATTTGGTTAACATCTAAAGAAGGAGTTGGAACTTCTTTTCATTTTACAATTAAAAAATAAAGCTTTAGAATATACCTTTAACAAGATAAGTTTACCAAAAGGGTTATCTCAATTATTTGTTATTTATCCGTTGCATAGGCAAGTTAATATCTATAACTTTGCTATATAAAATAGCCTTACTCAATAAAAAAATTAAATATTAAGGTAGTTGTTTTTATTTTTTTTGTGGTTTACAAAAACTGTATTTAGTCAATTTCAAAACAAACACGATGGATGAATTTCATATTCTATTAGTTGAGGATAACGACGGTGATGTTTTGTTAACAAGAGTTGCATTGGAAAATACTGAAATACCCTTTAAACTAAATGTATTAAGTGACGGGCAGGCTGCCATTGATTTTCTAAATAGTTTAGATGCTGCTAAACCAGAAGATATACCCGATATTATATTGCTAGATATTAACCTTCCTAAAAAAAGCGGACATGAAACGCTACATTTTATAAAACAAAACAATAAGCTAAAGCAAATACCAGTTATTATACTCTCTACATCCTCTTCGCAAAGCGATGTAGATTTGGCATATGCCAATAATGCAAATTGTTTTATTACCAAACCATCTGAAATGGATGAATTTTTAAATGCAATAGCTGCTATTGTAAATATTTGGTTTACAATCAGTTGCCGGCCATCAAAAATAACTCCGGAATTTTTACTTACTCCTTAAAGGTAGCGCAGGGTTTAAGTTTACTGCTGTTATTTACCCAATGTAGCATGTAGTTAATTTTTAGCAAAATATTTTTGCTCCTCATCAATAATTCTGCCTTGCAAAAGCCGGGCGTATTATTAAGTTTGCCAAAATTGTTACTGCACCCCGCCAAACTTGTAGCACCTTGCCTGTATAATTTTTTATAAATTTTTTACTTTTTCGTTCACATCCTTTTTATTTTTTCACCAGTCCAATCCCATCTTTTCACATTTATTTTTGGTATTATATTTGCCTGCAAGCAGCGAATCGCTATTTTTACAAATACTAACATTTATACGCTGCAAAAATTCTGGAAAATATTAAAGCGAACATTACTTGCGCTGCTATTGCTGATAGTACTGTTATATGGTTTATTACACCTTGCTGTGGTACAAAGTTTTATTATAAGTAAAGTAACCAATACACTTTCAAAAGAGTTAAACACAACTGTAAAAATTGATAGGGTAGATTTTAGTTTTTATGATAAATTAGACCTAAAGGGATTGCTGGTAAAGGACGCTAATAAAGATACCTTGTTGTATGCCGGTACAGCAAAAATTAATATTACCGATTGGTTTTTTTTACGGGACAAAGTAGTATTAAAGTATGCTTCACTACAAGATGCGGTAATTAACATGCACCGTACCGATTCTGTTTGGAATTACCAGTTTATAGCAGATTATTTTGCAAGGCCGGGCAGTACAAAAAAGAAATCAGAAATTCAGTTTGATATTAAGGAAGTGCATTTGCAAAATATCAGGTTTAACCAAATAGATAAATGGGTTGGTAAAAATATGATTGTAGCCCTGCAAAATTTCGATTTGCAGGCAGATACCATCAATTTTCGTAAAAAGCGCCTCTACATTAACAATATCAAAATTGTTTCACCGGTATTTTTAATGTCGGATTATACGGGTAATAGAGATAAGCTTGGGCTTAGGCGGCCAACAATAAAAAAGCAGCCTGTACCCGGGCAATTGCAATGGAACCCAGACGAATGGGTGTTGAATATAAAAAAGCTATTGATACAAAATGGCATATTTATGAATGAAATTGAAACTGACAGCCCTGCGCCAGTCAATCAATTTGATGCCAATCACCTTAGGTTTAGTAAAATTAATGGCGAATTATTAAATATACAGTACGAGAAAGATACACTTACAACCAATGCTACCCTGGGTGCTATAGAACGCAGTGGTTTTGAAATAAAAAAATTAGCTGCATCCGTAAAATTTACTCCTGCTTTGATGGAATTTAAACAGCTAAATCTAGTAACCAATAAAAGTAAACTTGGTAACTACTATGCCATGCGGTACAATGATTTTAATGCAGATATGGGAGATTTTTTGCACAAAGTAAGCTTAGAGGGTAATTTTATTAACAGCGAAATTAACACAGACGATCTTGCATATTTTGCCCCAGAATTAAAAAACTGGAAAAGACAGATTAAAGTACAGGGTTTGGTAAAAGGTA
>JBBQTZ010000292.1:0-5162 GCA_038234405.1 Chitinophagales bacterium | reverse complement strand
GTATGCTATTTATATCATTTTGCAGCAGCAAAAATTTGCCAACCTGCAAAAAGATTTCATCAATAATATGACTCATGAATTTAAAACGCCCCTTGCATCTATACTAATTGCATCTAATTTTTTATCCAATAATAAATTGATTGCTGCTGATGAAAAGTTGAATACCTACAGTCGTATTATCACTGAACAGGGAAAAAAACTAGATACTCATGTAGAGAAGATACTCAACGTGGCCAAAAATGATGGAAGCCCAATGCTGCTCAATAAAGAGCCGGTTGATATGCTGGAAGCCATTAAAAACTCAATTGGCATTATTCAGTTAAAATATCCTGAGGCTTCGATTTTGGTAAACAATGAATTAGCACACACAATTATCGAGGCTGATGCTTTTCATCTGGCCAATATTATTTATAATTTGTTGGATAATGCAATTAAGTACTGTGATAAAAATCCGATTATAAAGATTGATCTTAAAAATAAGGGTGGTTTTATTGTGATGCAGATTAAAGACAATGGTGTTGGTATTGAACCAAAATACCTGAAACATATTTTTGAGAAATTTTACAGGGCTCCCCAAAGCAGGCAAACAGCAGCCAACGGGTTTGGGCTTGGACTCTACTATGTTCAAAAAATTTGCCAGTTGCATCAATGGAAAATTCATGCAGCAAGTACAAAAGGTATTGGAACTGATATAACTTTAACAATAAAACAGCCATGAAAAAATACCGGATACTATATGCTGAGGATGATGAAACGCTGGCATATTTAACCAAAGACAACCTGGAGCAGTATGGCTTTGAGGTTGACCATTTTGTAAATGGCGAAGACTGCATGCGTGCATTTACAGCGGGCAATTATGATGTTTGTATTTTAGATATAATGATACCCGGTATGGACGGATTTCAATTGGCAGAGGCCATCCGTAAAATTAATCATGAAGTGCCCATCATTTTTTTATCTGCTAAAACATTGAAAGAAGATAAATTGAAAGGGCTTCGGTTAGGTGCCGATGATTACCTGGTAAAACCTTTTAGTATTGAAGAGCTGGTGTTGAAGATTGAAATTTTTATTACACGCTCAAAAAAGAATTCTCCTGTCTCTAAAAAAATTTATACCGCTGGTGGTTTTCAATTTGATCCATCAAACTTTGTATTGCAAAAAGGCAACCAACAGGTTAACCTTACCCAACGGGAAGCGGAACTGTTACAATATTTTTTAGATCATAAAAATGAAGTGCTGAAACGGGAACAAATACTTACTGCCATTTGGGGACAAGATGATTATTTTTTTGGCAGAAGCCTGGATGTATTTGTATCGAGGCTAAGAAAAATATTTGCAACAGATACCGGAATTAAAATAGAAAACCTGCACGGTATTGGGTTTAAACTGGTTGATGTAAACGCAGCCCAAACAAATTAGTACAATTGATTTGGGGTTGGTGCCACCTTGAAGTGGACTAAGGTTTTTGCGAGTGGAGTGGATTATCAAGCCTTTTAACTAAGCTTATGTTTAAGTAAGTTTAATTTTATTCAGGCTCAACTCTCCGTCTTTGGTACCTTATTAGTAAACATCTGCAAACAATATTAAGAAAAAAGATTATGACACAGCAGAAAAATCAGCAACCAACTGAATTAACCATGCATTGTTATTAAAGATGAAAAAGATGATAGTGTTAATTGGAATTTAAGTTGATATTTTATACTGAATAAATACTTACTGCCGGGCTAAACTTACAAGTTAGCCCGGTTTTATTTTATGCACCACCGTTTGCAACTACAGCTTATCAAAAAATAAATACAATTGGCTCTCTTTTTTATACAACTCACTCACTTAGCCATCCCAATATTGTTTTGTTTGTGTTTTTAGAGGTATCAATTAATTTAAAAAATTTAGTAACATGAAATCTACATTTAACATCAAAAACCTGTTCCTGTTTATTGGGTTAGGAACAGTTATTGCCGGCACAACAGTATCTTGTAAAGATGATCCGTTACCACCAGCCCCAACTACTATTGTTGATATTGCTTCAGCAGACCCAACACTTAGTATTTTGGTAAGCGCTGTTACCAAGGCAGGGTTGGTAAGTGCATTATCAACCACAGCAAACCTTACCGTATTTGCCCCTACCAACGATGCATTTATTGCATCGGGTTACCCGCAGAGCGCTATCGATGCACTAACGCCAGCACAAGTAACTTCGGTGCTTGTTCCATTACTTACCTACCATGTAGTGGGCGCCAAAGTAATGGCAGCAGGTGTACCTGCAAGCGATACGGTTAAAACACTTAATGGCTTAAATATTTTCGCTTCTAAAAACGCTAATGGTGTTTTTGTAAATGGCATAAGAGTTACTACTGCAGATATTGCTGCCTCCAACGGAGTAATTCACAAAATTAGCAGCAAAGTGTTGGTGCCGCCAACACAATCTATTGCTGAAATTGTAATTGCCGACCCTAGGTTTGCCTTACTGGAAATTGCCGTAATACACGGAGGGCTCGCAAGCACTTTAAGTGGAAATGGAAAATTCACTGTATTTGCACCAATTGACGGCGGCTTCCCGACTACATTAGATAGCAAAGCTGAAATAGAGGCTAATCCACCTGCGGCTGTTGGCGCAATAGTTTTAGCACATGCATTTGGCACTAACATTTTTGCCGGCGATCTTACTGTGGGTGAAACACCATTTACTTTAAATCCGTTAGCTAAATTAACTATCGGGCTAAATCCTAATACTGTTAAAATATCCGGCAGTTCTGCTACCGTTTCGGGTATCACAGCAGTTGATATTGTTGCAAAAAATGGCGTTATACACATAATTAATAAAATACTGCTTTAAAATACTATCCATTTTTAAAACGAAAGCATCAGCAGTTAACAAGTATTTTGTTTAACTGTTGATGCTTTGTTAATTTAGCAGCAATGTTTACTCATAAATACAGATACTATTTTGCATTGTTGCTGGCGTTGTACACTTATCTAAATACAGAATTTTGTAAAGTGTATTACTATTTCAATATCCGTATTGACTGGTATGCTGCTTTATCAACTATTTTACTTATAACTTTTTTAATACTGGAAAGCAACCGGTACCTGGAAATTTTTGTTCGGAGAATTATAACTGTTGAGAAAAATAATATCCGTTTTCTGGTGGTGTTTTTTTTTGCAGGCACTGTTACTTCAACTGTAATTACAGTTGGAGTTGTACTTATAATGGGAATGGGATTCCATTCATTTTCTTTGCAGGAAAACTTTACTCCCTTAAAACTTAACCTGATGTATGGTTCATTGGTGAACCTTTTATTTCATCTTATCAATACCATCATTTTTTATTTTAAAGAATACAAAACCTCTAGCCTTCATGCAGAGCAATTGAAGAGTATAACCGCACAGGCAGAGCTGCAGTTAATTAAAAGCCAGATAAACCCACATTTTCTTTTTAATAACCTTAATGTGCTTGCTGCTTTAATTATGAAGGATAACAAGGAAGCCAACCGGTTTATTGAAGAGTTCTCTAAAGTATACAGATACATTTTAAGTAACCATGATAAAGAGCTGGTAGAACTAAGAACTGAACTTGATTTTATAAAGCCGTACATATTTTTGCTGGAAAAACGTTTTGCCGAAGGGTTGATAATTAAGGTACAAATTGAAGATGCCTATTTTGATCAATTAATAATTCCGGCAAGTCTGCAAATGCTGATTGAAAATGCCATTAAGCACAATGTGGTAAGCAGGAATAAACCTTTGTTGATAGATGTGCACACCAATGGCAAAAATACTATTGTGGTATCCAATAACCTGCAGGCAAAGCAAACCATCGAAAACTCAACCGGCATTGGATTACAAAATATAATCAGGCGTTACCAGTTAGTGAGTAATAAGCAGGTAACAATTGATAATACCAATAAACAATTTACAGTGTCTCTCCCCTTATTGACAGTAAATTAATACCCATAAAAATGGATATTTTAATAATTGAAGATGAAATATTGGCTGCGGAAAGATTGCAGGCACTTATTAAAAACTACGACAGTGGTATCAGAATTTTGGCCTGCCTTGATAGTATTGAAGAATCGGTACAATGGCTGCAAACAAAGACAGCACCTGATTTGCTTTTGGTAGATATACACTTAAGTGATGGCCACAGCTTTGAAATTTTTAAACGGGTAACAATTCAGAAACCGGTAATTTTTACAACTGCGTATGATAACTATGCATTAGATGCATTTAAATTGTTTAGTATAGATTATATATTAAAACCCATCACTGCCGAAGCATTAGGGGCAGCTCTTAATAAATATAAAAATATTGCAAACACAATAGCTGCCAGCAACTATAGTTTATTAAGCGATCAGGTAAAGGAAAATTACGCTTCTAGTTATAAAAACAGGTTTTTAGCAAAGGTTGGGCAACGCTCCTTCTTTATTCAGGTAAATGAAATAGCTTACTTTTTTGCTGATAATAAAATTGTGTATTTGGTAGATACCCAAGGCAATCGGTTTATCATCAACTTCACTTTAGAAAAATTAGAACCGCTTTTAGATCCCAAAGATTTTTTTAGAATAAACCGGAAAATTATTATCAATGCCAACTCAATTGAGCAAATAAAACCCTACTTCAACAACCGGCTTAAAATTGTATTAAAAGGTATTAAGGCAGATGAAGATATTATTATAAGCAGAGAAAGGGTTGTTGATTTTAAAGTATGGGCTGAGGCATAATGTTGCTTTTTTTTATAAAGCGATATACTTACTCATTACTACTTATCTGGAATTTATTTATTAAATAAAAGCTCTTTTATACTATTAAAACTTGTGGCAAAGAGGAAACGAACCTCGGCCTTGGCTGAGAATTTTTTCGTGTATCCGCAAATGCACATTTGCACACATGTTTGCTTCCGCTCGGTCTTCCGCTAACAGTATGCAGCAATATTTAGCGCCGTCTGGTATCCCGTTCAAAGGCACACCGCAATATTTGCCGCCACTTGGTCTTCCGAGCAATGGCATACAGTAATGTTTGCTGCCGTCTTGTCTCCCGACTAAAGGCACACAGCAATATTTGCCGCCGTCTTGTCTCCAGACCAACGGCATACAATATCTCTTGTACTGAAAATAGAAAAACTGATTAAATAACAGAGAGGGCTTTGTATTAGAACCCTGGCA
>JBBQTZ010000291.1:0-5254 GCA_038234405.1 Chitinophagales bacterium | reverse complement strand
AGAAAAGGTAAATTGGGGTTAGGCACTGCTTATATACATGGTTTTAAATGGGCGTTGGCCAATGGCTATCAGTATATTTTTGAAATGGATGCTGATTTTTCTCATAATCCGGCAGATTTAGAACGCCTCTATTTAGTATGTAAAGAAGGGGCAGGCATAGCAGTAGGATCGAGGTATGTAACAGGTGGCGAAGTAGAAAACTGGCCTTCAAATAGAATTGCCTTATCAAAAGGTGCTTCTTTGTATACTAGAATTATTACCTGGATGCCTTTAAAAGATCCAACGGCAGGCTTTGTTTGCTATAAAAGAGAAGTGTTGGAGGCTATAAATTTTTCTGCTATTCAATTTGTAGGATATGCCTTTCAAATAGAAATGAAATTTGCAGCATGGAAACTAAATTTTTTAATTGCGGAAGTACCCATCACCTTTAAAGATAGAAAACTCGGTGAAAGTAAAATGAATAAAGGTATTATTAAAGAGGGAGTTTTTGGGGTTCTTAAACTTCGCTGGATGAGCATGTTTAAAAACTACCGTAATAACGTAAAAAATACTTTTGAGGTGAATGGAAAAACTTTCCAAAAACCAGAAGTAATCCTCGAAAAAAAATAAGTCTTTTCTTTTGTAGTGCCATTCATTTCTTCTTCACTCTTTCCTACTAATTAAACAAGTTTTTCAGTAAAAATTTGCAAAAATGCTTTCAGTTGTAAAAGCCTGCTCTTAAAATATATACGGTTATTAGTTTTTAAATGCAGGATGAAATTGCTGCAAAGTTTCTTTTAAAAATTGCCTGTCTAAGTGGGTATAAATTTCAGTAGTAGTAATGCTTTCATGCCCTAGCATTTCCTGCACAGCCCGCAAATCTGCACCACCTTCTACCAAATGTGTGGCAAAAGAATGGCGGAAGGTATGAGGAGAAATGTTTTTGGTAATACCCGCCTTTTTAGCAAGCGCTTTTATTATTAAAAATATCATTACCCTCGAAAGTTGATTGCCTATTCGGTTTAAAAAAAGTATATCTTCTTTACCCTTTTTTATTGTAGCATGTACCCTAATTTCATTTTTGTAAATGTTGATGAATTTAACAGCATCGCTTCCAATAGGTACCAATCTTTCTTTATCGCCTTTGCCAATAACCCTTATAAAGCCAACATCAAGGTACAGGCAGCTAATACGAAGATTTACAAGCTCAGTAACCCGTAAGCCACAACTGTAGAGGGTTTCCAATATGGCCTTGTTGCGGCCACCTTCCGGTTTACTCAGGTCTATTTGTTTAATAATCTCTTCAATCTCATTAAAATGTAAAATATCTGGCAAAGTTCTTTTTAGTTTGGGGGCTTCTAATAATGCTGATGGATCTATTGTAATGATTTGCTCAGCAATACAAAATTTAAAAAAACTTTTTAGTCCGGAAATAATTCTTGCCTGTGTACCCGGCAGCATCCCAAGCTTATTAATCCATTCTATAAAGCTCTCCAATACAGGTAAGTTAATTGCAGCAGGCTGTAGTGGTTTGCCAGTAAGTTCCAGAAAACTTATGAGCTTATCTACATCATGGAGGTAAGCCTCAACAGAGTTTTCGCTCAGAGATTTTTCTAATTGCAGATACGCTTTAAAGCCATTTTTATATGCTTGCCACATGTGGGCAAATTACAGATTTGGTTTGGATAAATACAATATTTGTAAATCCTGCTAATAAGTTTTAACCCTTTATTTTTATTGAAAAAAAATGGTTGACTGCCAGGTGATTTTTGTCTACACTTACGATTGTAAATATTTCTTAAGTTCCAGTTGTTGTTTCCTGCAACAATTTGAAGTAAAAATTCAGGATGCACCCACAGCGATAAACAAGTCTGTGAATTTAAAATTGTCGCTCCAGATTTGGGCAGGTGGGGAAACTTACTGAGAGTAAGATTTGGTGGTTTTTCTTACCAACTACTATGCGCTGCGATAATTTCAACTGCACCCACAGCGATAAACAAGTCTGTGTATTTAAATTGTCGCTTCAGATTTGGGCAGGTGGGGGAACTTACCGGGAGTAGGATTTGGTGGTTTTTCTTACCAACCACTATGCTATGAGATAATTTCAACTGCACCCATAGCGATAATCAGTTCTGTGTATTTAAAATTGTTTCTCCCGCTTAAGGTAGGTTGGGGCAATGCCGGAACCAATCTGCGGTGGTTGTCCACACCAACCACTATGCTATGAGATAATTTTAACTGCACCCAAACATCTCCTTACAACCAACTATAATTCGCTACTTTCGTAATCTATAGATTTTTTAAATATGCAAGTTAACATCAGGTCATTCAGACTAAAATTTAAACAGTACAAAAGATCTTTTCGCTACTTTTTAACAAAATTAGAAAAGCAACCACCTAAAGGCTTGCATAAAATGATGGTAGAGGTGGATAAAGCTGTATGGGCAGAGACTGATTGCCTTACCTGTGGCAATTGTTGTAAAAAAATGACACCTACTTTTACCATGGCAGATATGAAAAGAATTGCTGCTCATTTTGAACTGACTGTAGCTGCTTTTAAAGAAAAATGGCTGGTGCAACATAAAAAAGATACTGATTGGCAGAATAAAAAACAACCCTGCCAATTTTTAAATAAGTCAGACAATAAGTGCTCTATTTATGCCATAAGGCCTGCGGATTGTGCCGGCTTTCCACATCTTACAAAAAAGAAACCGGAGCTATATATACATGTACACAAACAAAATATAGAGTATTGCCCCGCTACTTTTAAAATGGTTGAAAAAATGAAGCAGCTTTTATCCTAAACTCTTGTAGTACAGCGCTTTCACAAATACACATCTTCAATAAGAAAGTATGCCGGTCGCTCATTTTTTAAAATAATAATTGATAAAATATCAAACTGAATTCTTTGCCATTGTGGAAAAAGATGCAGGTATTCTTCGGCTGCATTGATTAGATTTTGAATCTTTTTTTTACCTACTTTTTCTTCTGGTAAGCCATAGTTTTTACTGCGCCGGGTTTTTATTTCTATAAAGTGAAGTACGTTGTTTTTATGTGCAATTACATCTACCTCCCAATGCGAATGCCGCCAATTACTAGCCAAAAGCATATAGCCATTTTCTGATAAAAATTCAGCACCTAATTGCTCGCCTATTTTGCCGGTTGAAATATGTTTTGCCATTAATAAAGGTTACAGGCTAAATGTAGAAAAATGTAGTAGTAAATTACGCATTTTTACTATTTAATATCTAATTCAATTTAATCGGAATTTTGCAGTTGATTTGCTATCACAGCTTTAAAGGGCTTTAAATACATGGCTTTTAGAACATTTTTAGGCTGATAAAAAAATTACTGTTTTACCAAAAAAAAATTACCTGAAACGCTATATTTATTGTGTTGTAACCCTTAATTACCATTTCAACTGCAAAATCTGTGTGTAAGCAACAAGTTGATTGACAATTTTGTACAAAGATTATTTACAAAAAAGCGACTAACTCTACCGGGTGCTTTTCAATTTGTCGCTCCCGATTTTGGTAGATGGGCACACCCGACTGAGGCCAGGCCGAGGTTGATTTCCTTACCAACCACTCAGTGCTGCCACAATTTGAAATGCACCCACCAAACCTAAATACATAAGGTGTTTACTTAATATGTTAACGGTATTGCTGTGCTAACTATGTACAGCTTAAAAGATGGCCAAAATTTAAAATGCATCCCAAATATTTGGCTCACTCATTTTTTATTACCTATTTTTGTTTTTATAAAGTTATAAAAATGAAGATAGAAAAATCAATTGTAGTGAGCTTTGTTTTACTGGTAGTAGTTGCTTCGCTTTACAGAATACTTCCTGGCAGGCCATTAGGCTTTGCCCCACAAATAGCAATGGCAATTTTTAGTGGTAGCATTGTTTCAAATAAAAAATACTCTTTTTTACTTCCGCTTTTTTCTATGCTTTTATCTGATATAATTTATGAAGTATTGTTTCAGTTTAATTTATCGGCAATACCTGGTTTTTATGGAGGGCAATGGATCAATTATTTATTGTTTGGTGCCTTAACCGTAATTGGCTTTGGTATTAATCAACGCAAATGGTTAAATATATTAACTGGCTCTGTAGTAGGTGTATTTGCTTACTTTATATTATCAAATGGTGCCGTGTGGGTCGGTGGCGGACTTGATATCAACAACCAGGCTTATCCAAAATCTTTAGATGGATTTTTACTTTGTTTAGCAGCCGGTTTACCTTTTTTAAAAGGAAGCCTATATGCAACGCTATTTTTTGCAGGATTATTTTTTGGTAGTTACGCTTTACTCAATAAAAACTATCAAAGCGCTAGCCTTGCCAAGTTGTAACTAATCCGTTACATACTACTATCAGTATCTATTGTGTATGTTTTTTTAATTAAAATTTTCTTGTCAATATTTAAAAGCCTTTACCAAAAGGCTTTTTTTAGTGTTGTATATTATCCTTTGTACCTACTACCAGTCTTTTTTTAAAAACACCTCAGTTTTATGCTACTTTAAGTGGTGTTTTGTTTTGTAAAATGACTGCTGAGTAAAAAGCATTAGTAGAGTAACCCTATCTTTTACCCCCGCTTTTTTATCTAAAATGTATTGGAAGCTTATAATTACAAAACAAGTAAGTGTTGCCGTATTTTTTTGTATTCTACTTGTTAACTTCCGTTCAATATTAACTGTTTTATGGTACTAAGCTTTATACTTAAAAATTTTGGGATGCACCCAAAATGTTTTAGGAAGTATCCGTATCAGATTTTACCTGCTAAGGCTTGTTTAAATATTTACTGCAAAAACAAATAAGATGTTGAACGCCTAACATCTTATTGCTACTTTTGATAAATAAAGTAAAATTATTGCCACTTCAACCATCTCAGCATGCCTACACAAAGCAGTACTTATCAATTAAAAGTAAATGAAGAACTTGTTAATTTTACTACAGCAGATTTAAATGGTTTTGATGTAATAACAACATCACCTGATACATTTCATTTAATAATTAATCAACGTTGTGTTAATGCTACGGTGGAGCAAACACCCGGGGGCAGCAATAAAACCTTGACTGTGAAAATAGATGGAGAAGTATTTACAGTACATATACAAGATGAGCTTGATCAAATGCTTTACCAGATGGGCTTTGGTAAAGTTGTACATAAGGTGGTAAAAGAAATAAAAGCTCCTATGCCAGGTCTTGTTGTAGAGATTACAGTAGTAGAAGGTCAACAGGTAAAGCAAGGTGATAAATTACTTATTTTAGAGG
>JBBQTZ010000290.1:0-5311 GCA_038234405.1 Chitinophagales bacterium | reverse complement strand
AGGTCTGCGCCATTGTTCATTAAATGTGTAGCAAAGGTATGCCGTAATACATGGGGACTTTTTTTATCAATGGTAGTTACCATTTTTAAATATTTATGTACCATATTATACACCAGTTTTGGATACAATTTTTTACCCTTTCTGTTGATAAAAAAGTAAAGGGAATCAAATTTTTCAAACAGCCTGCGTTTATCAGCTAAATACTGTTGCATGCTAGTGATAATGGAACGGCTGACGGGCAAAATTCTTTCCTTATTACCCTTTCCAATAACCTTAATATTTCCATTGCCAGCATCTAACTGCAGTTCTTTCAGCATTACTAACTCTGCCTGCCGCATGCCGGTACTATAAAATAATTCTAAAACAAGCCGCTCTGTTTGTCCAATCCATGTGGCAGGAAATTCAACATGCTTGAATAAAGTTGAAGTATCCTTTTCTTCAACATATTGCGGCAATCGCTTTTTTACTTTAGGAGAAATAATGGTGGTCATTGGGCTTGTTTCAATATTGCCCTGCTTTAGCTGGTATTTAAAAAAAGACTTTAAACTGGAAATTTTCCGGTTAATCGTTTTAGATTCCATTTCATTATTTTTTAAATCTGCCAGCCAGCTTTTAATAAAAGTTGGTTTTATTTCAGGCAATTGCAGTTCTTCATACTGAATGGCAAGAAAGTCGAAAAATGATAGGAGATCATTTTGATACGCCACAATGGTATGCGGAGAATACCTTTTTTGAAAACTGAGGTAATCAATAAAAGGCTTGTAGTAAGTATCGTATTGTATGGGCATAAAAAAACTGATAAAATGGAAACCTCCAAGTTATCAGTTTTAAATTATTTGGTAAAAGATATTTTACAAATCTATTTTTCCGCTTGCGATATTCTGCTTGTACACAGCTTTTAAAACTTCCATACGACGTCTGATGGATGGCTTTACAAAAGCCTGTCTTCCTCTTAATTGTAACAAGACTTTGCTTTTCTCAAACTTCTTCTTGTACTTTTTTAACGCTTTGTCGATGTTTTCGCAATCTTTTGAATCAATAATTAACATGTTATATACCTCCTTTGGTAGTTTTTAAGAATTGCAAAGATAATAGAATAATGCAATTTACAAAATGCAAAAAATAAAAAACTATTTTTACAACATGTTTACAGGAATAATAGAAACAACAGGTACAATTGAAGCGGTACTGGAAACTGGCACCAATAAGACTTTCAGGGTAAAAAGCTCCTTAGCTGCTGCATTAAAAACAGATCAAAGTGTAGCTCATAATGGCGTATGCTTAACAGTAGAAAATGTTGAAAATGGCCTTCACCAGATAACAGCTATTGCAGAAACCTTGCTAAAAACTACTCTTGGAAACTGGAAAAAGGGCACCATAGTAAACCTTGAACGGTGCATGACCATGAATGGCAGAATAGATGGTCACATTGTGCAGGGGCATGTAGATGCCACCGCTACCTGCACGGCGGTAACAACAAAAGATGGTAGTTGGGAATATAGTTTTGTTTTTGATGAAAAATTTGCCAGTCTTGTTATTGAAAAAGGCTCTATTACTTTAAACGGTATTAGTTTGACAATATTTAATGTTACCAATAATAGTTTTATGGTGGCCATCATCCCCTATACTTATCAATTTACCAACATGCAGCAATTGCAAACCAACGATACTGTAAATATTGAATTTGACATGATTGGCAAATATGTAAATAGAATGATAACATTAAAAGAATCGCAATAAAAAACTGCATTCAAAGTAAGTTAACGCCAGGTGTTTGGTGTGGATTACGACCACAAGCTAGACTCGGTATGTGGCTTCACTGACCGAAATTAGGATTGATAATTTTAACCAGGCGGTTATTGAGGACAACAAGCAGGGTTTGGTTTCGGTCAATGTACTAACCCACCGAAATAATGAATTACAGTTTTAACCAGGTGGTAGGTTAGAACAAACAACAGGGCCTCACCAACCGAAACCAGGATCGACAATCTTGACATGCACAATTTAAAATCATAACAACCAAAATAGCTGTATTAATCACATTCATCATCCAAATTTAACCTGTAATTTTCGAAAACCTTTTAACTGATGCGTAAAAAATGGCTATTTGCAGTAGGGTTATCCTTGCCAATTATTTTATTGTATGCAGCTCATTTTTTTTATAAAGATGCCCAACATAAACCTAGTGGTTTAATACAATGGGAAAACGCCCTGTACCTGATTTCTGCTAAAGAGTATGTAAGCGGTAATGCAACTATTTTGTATCAATATCCATTAGATGATAACCAACTTTCTCCAAAAATATTTTTTCAGCCTCAAACCTTTGTTGTAGGCTATTTATGGAAGTGGTTAACAATTGACCCCGGCTTGTTGCTATCTATATTTGGATTGATTTTTACCATTTGTACCTGTCGTATTGCTGTAGAAATTATAGACATAGTGGTAGCAGAAATCAACCATAAAAAGATAATTGCAATACTATTTTGCTGGGGAGGTGGTTTGTTAACTTTAGCCGGGTTAATACTTCATTTTTTATATTTTAAAACAGGTACAATTGCAGCACATCTTTTTTTTCTTGATCCGGGTAATGGGTGGTGGTGCCTCAATTTTGGCCGTTCATTTATATATCCGCTCGAGGCGTACTATCATTTTTTATTTTTAGCAACCGTTTTGTTAGCCCTTAAAAAGAAATTTTTATGGATGTCCGTCATCATCATGGTGCTAAGCATTTCGCATCCTTATACCTCGGTTGAAATACTGCTCATCATTATTACATGGGCAGTGCTCGAGTATTTTTATATCCGCTCTACCCTGCTACGAAAAAAAGACCTGTATTATATTGCCGCTGCCGCTGTTTTTCATATTGCCTATTATGGCCTGTTAAACCAGTTTGAAGTTTCTACAATTATATCCAGGCAAGTTGCCCTTGATTGGAGCTACAAAGCCTGGCATTTTATACCTGCTTATGCCATTGTTTGGCTATTCTCTTTTTTGGCAGTAAAAAATATTCCACTGCTTAAAAAACAATTTGCCAATCCGGTAAACAGGTTATTCTTTTGTTGGGGTATGGTTGCGTTTGCATTATCGGTACATGGCTTTGCTATAAAGCCGGTGCAACCATTGCATTTTACACGAGGCTATGTTTATGCCGGTTTTTTTCTTTTTGCAATACCCGCAATCACACACTGTTTAAATCTGGTAAAAGCCAGTACCAACAGGCTTTACAAGCCGCTATGTGTATTGCTGTTGTTTGTTTTTTTGGTGGATAATATTAGTTGGTTTGCCAGCAATATAGCGTACAACAATACTGGTATTCAGTTTACTACCCAAGAGCAGCAACTGATTGCGTATTTTAAAAACAACCCTGCCAATGGCTGGATCATAAGCTCAGAAGGCAATGCACAAATGGCTACTTATCTGCAATTATACTCTACTGGCAAAGCATGGATACCGCACCCATTCCTTACCTTTAATATGCAAAGTAAAAAGGCGGCTGTGTTTAATTTTGAGCTAAAACAACAGGTAGATGAACAATGGAGAAAAAAGCCTTCCTATTTTTTCTTTGATAAAACTGATACTACCTTTCGGCCATCAACAGTACAATGGGAGACCGCTTTTGAAAATGAACAATTTAAAGTATTCAAAATAAATTAAACAGCAATGCTGCCAGAAATTTCGGTGATTGTGCCGCTTAAAAATGAGGAAAAAAATGTGTTTGAACTATATACAAGGCTTACTGCTGTACTAAATAAAATAGCCCTCCCTTACGAAATTATTTTGATAGACGATGGCAGCAAAGACAATACTTTTTTTGTCATAGAAAAGTTTGCAAAAGAAGACAGCCATATTAAATACATCAGTTTTAGCAGAAATTTTGGGCACCAGGCTGCACTATTTGCCGGTTTGGAAAAGTGCCAGGGCACTTATGCAATTTTAATTGATGGTGACCTGCAAGACCCTCCTGAAGCCATTGAGCGGCTATTTACCAAAATAAAAGAGGGCTACAATATTGTTTATGCCAAACGATTAAGCCGAAAGGGTGAAACTTTTTTTAAGAAGCTAACCGCTAAATTTTTTTACAGGCTTTTAAACAACATTACTGCAACAAGCATTCCTTTAGATACAGGCGATTTTAGAATAATGGATAGAAAAGTTACCGATGAACTGCTTCGAATGAAGGAGCCGAATAAGTTTTTGAGAGGTCAGATAGCCTGGCTTGGCTTTAAAGAATCTTTTATAACCTATTCAAGAGAAGAAAGAAAAAATGGCAATACCAGCTTCAGGTATAGCAATATGTTTCAATTTGCATTTGATGGCATTACCGGCTTCTCTAACTTTCCTTTAAAATTTGCCAGTCTGAGTGGTATTGTTGTATCAGTATTTGCATTTGCATTTATTGTGTATGTATTGCTGGCAAAACTTGTTTGGGGCCAAACCATTACTGGCTGGGCTTCTATGATGGTTACCATTTTGTTTTTAGGGGGTATTCAATTGTTAAGCATTGGTATTATTGGCGAGTACATTAGCCGTATTAATGATGCCGTAAGAAACCGGCAACCCTACATCATTGATAAAACAAATATTGAGGTATAAAAGAAATAATTTGTAGTAAACCTCAGGCGCAGGACTCCGTCCTGTGTCTCTTTGTTACTAAGTCAATAAAAATTTTAATTGTTGCTACAACAACTGGCATTAGTAACAGGTTGATAACCGGATGGAGGCCAGCGCCTGGTAAGTAATTGTAAACATTAAAAAAATATTATACATCCTTTAATCCTATAAATCCTGGTTCAGACAATTCTCAGGTGCTACTAATGTAACGCTTCTCTGGAGCTGTTTGGATATAAATATTCAAAAATTATGATTCTGCCACTGCTAATATTTAGCTCCAATTGATGATACTATTGCTTACATGCCGCTCCTGGGGAGCTTTTTTTAATAACTGTTTTTTATTCTTCACTGCTACTGACATTGCGCTCCTCTGGAGCTAGTAAATGGTAGCATCAAAAAAATCCTGCAAATCCTTTAATCCTATAAATCCTGGTTCAGACAAATTCCCTGAGGCGCAGTACCCCGACCTGTGTCGCCTTGTTACTTAGTCAATAAATTTTGTTAGATAGCATCCGGCATTGCCAGCTTAGCCAGGGTTTGATAATACATTCTTGCCTGACCGACTGAGTCATTCAGGCGGGGGTACAAATGACAAATCCCGCCCGGATGACCAGTCGGACGGACATTTACATACTATATGTAGTTTTAAAGATGGAAAAGACCCCGGACAGGTATGGAGAAATATCAAAAGTTTTACTGC
>JBBQTZ010000289.1:0-5329 GCA_038234405.1 Chitinophagales bacterium | reverse complement strand
AGTTGAAAATCTATCAGGGGGTTCAATTTTGGCAATTAAAAGGCTATAAAAAACATTTTTTGACCTCACTAAATATTTCAACGTTTTTTGGGAAAAATACCTGAAATACTTAGCTGTATTGCATTTGAAAAACTCAGTACTATTTTAACTATTAAATACGGGCTCAATAATGCAGGCTATACCAGTTTAAAAATTAATAAAGCAAATAGTATTATTTTAAGTAGTTTTAAAAAGTAGAAGTTATCAATTTTTTATAAATATTGCAACTGTCTCTTCCGCTCACTTCAACAATAAAATACAATGGCAAAAGTAAAAGCTGTTACAAATAAAAAGCCATTAAATTTATTGGATGCTACAACTGCTAACAATTTAAAATTGTCCATAAAAAAATTCCCTATTGTAGGCATTGGCGCCTCTGCCGGCGGGTTTGAAGCTATGGAACTTTTTTTTAGAAATTTCCCCGGTGGATTTGGTATAGCATTCGTTGTAATACAACACCTGCACCCTACAAATAAGGGTATGTTGCCCGAGCTTTTGCAGCGTACCACCAGCATGAAAGTGCAACAAGTTACTGATGGACTTTTAATTGAACCTGAAAATGTATATGTAATTCCACCCAACAAAAATATGTCTGTACTCAATGGGGTATTGCATCTTTTTGCTCCTGCTCAACCCCGTGGCCTTCGTTTACCAATTGATATTTTCTTTGTTTCGCTGGCGCAGGATAGAAAAGAAGGTAGCATTGGTATTATTTTTTCTGGTATGGGAAATGATGGCAATATGGGTATAAAAGCAATAAAAGAAAACAATGGAATTGTACTGGTACAAGACCCTGCTACTGCAAAATTTAACCCCATGCCCAGTAGTGCCACGCAGGCAGTACATGCAGATGCAGTAGCTGCTGCCGAAGAATTGCCAGATC
Organism: Chitinophagales bacterium; assembly: GCA_038234405.1. Classification (GTDB taxonomy): domain Bacteria; phylum Bacteroidota; class Bacteroidia; order Chitinophagales; family Chitinophagaceae; genus Ferruginibacter. The sequence goes on along the minus strand of JBBQTZ010000289.1, from coordinate 4,407 downwards.
AGTTGTTAAAACTTTTACAGCATGCTCAACCGGTTTTAAAAATTGAAACTTCCGAAATTTTTGAACAAAAAGATCTTGATAAAATCGTTATTCTGCTAAGGCAGCAATCTGGCAACGATTTTTCTCAGTATAAAAAAAACACCTTAATGCGCCGGGTAGAAAGACGCAAAATTGTACACCAAATAGATAAATTAAGTAACTACGTACGCTTTTGTCAGGAAAATCCGGGGGAGCTGGCAATACTTTTTAAAGAAATGCTCATTGGTGTTACCAACTTTTTTAGGGATACAGCCGTATGGGATAAATTTAAAGATACAATACTTCCAGATTTACTAAATGAGCTACCCGAAGGATACACCTTAAGGGCATGGGTGCCTGGTTGCTCAACCGGCGAAGAAGCATTTTCATTAGCCATAATTTTTAAAGAAGTATTACAAAAGAACAAAAAAAGACGAAACTTACATTTACAGATATTTGCCACCGACATAGATGCTGATGCCATAGAAATAGCAAGACGGGGCTTTTTTGCTTCTACAATCACAGAAAATGTTTCTAAAGGGCGCATTCAACAGTTTTTTTTACAAGAAGCAAATGGGTACCGAATTAGCCCTGCCATAAGAGAGATGGTAGTATTTGCAACACAGAGTGTTATTAAAGATCCTCCATTTACAAAGTTAGATATACTTACCTGTCGTAACATGCTCATTTACATGGAGGTGGAACTACAAAAAAACATTATAGCCTTATTTAACTACAGCCTTAATGCTGGTGGAATTATGCTGCTTGGTAGTGCAGAATCTTTAGGTACCAGCACAAATGGATTTGGAGTATTAGATGAAAAGCTCAAGTTTTTTCAAAAAATTCTTTCTCCTTCTTTTACCCATTCCAGAGAGCTTATAGATTTTCCAAGTTCTTTCTCTGCTTCAAAAAGACAAGCGCAAACTATAATAGATACTTCAACAATGAGTGTTAATATTCAAGCCGCTGCCGACCAAATTTTACTGCAGCAATTTGCGCCTTCCAGCGTATTGGTAAATGACAAAGGCGATATAGTTTATATTACCGGCCATACGGGTAAATATTTGGAGCCCGCCGCTGGTAAGGCAAATTTTAATATTTATGCTATGGCAAAAGATGGCCTTAGGCAACTATTACCGGGGGCTTTTAGGCAGGCAATGCAAAGCTTAGCACCTGTCAATTTAAAGGATATTGCAATAGGCAGTAAGGATACTGTAATTTATGCAGATATTATTGTGCAGCGTATAGAAAGCCCTGCCAGTATAAAAGGCATGATACTCGTAGTATTTACTGACATTACTAAGAAACAGTTTATAGCAAAAAAATCTTCAAAAAATGAACAGGAACCAACTCTTCAGGTAAAAGAACTGGAAACCAGACTAAATCGAAGTTTCGAAGAATTGCGGAATACAAGAGAAGAAATGCAAACATCTCAGGAAGAGCTAAAATCTACCAATGAGGAGTTTCAAAGTACCAATGAAGAGTTGCAAAGTACCAACGAAGAGCTTACAACTTCTAAGGAAGAAATGCAGAGCCTTAATGAAGAACTGCAAACTGTAAATACCGAACTTCAAACCAGGGTAGCGGATTTTGTACATGCAAACAATGATATGAAAAACCTGCTGAACAGTACAGAAATTGCTACTTTATTTTTAGATAAACAATTAAACATACGCAGGTACACAGAAGAAATTATAAAAATATTTAAGCTGCGTAGTACAGATATTGGCCGTCCTTTTACAGATTTGGTTACCGATATGCAATATGCCAATATGGAAACCGATGCACTACAGGTATTAAAAACTCTTGTGCCCATTGAAAATACTATTACAGCCAGTAATGAAAGATGGTTTACTGTAAGGATAATGCCTTATCGTACTTTAGATGACCATATTGATGGGGTGGTATTTACTTTCTTTAACATAACACTTTTTAAAAAACTTGAAATAGAATTAAAAACTGTAAATGAAGAATTGAAGCAGAAAAAGGCAATTATACAAGCATCTGAAAAACACTTTCGCCGCCTGTTTGAAGCAGCAAAAGAAGGTATTCTTTTGTTGGATGCAGATACAGGTAAAATTACCAACGTAAATCCTTTTTTGGTAGAATTACTAGGTTACTCAAAAGAAGTTTTTTTAGAAAAATTTATCTGGGAAATCGGGCTTTTTAAAGATATTGTTCAAAACAAAGAAAAATTTGCAGAATTGCAGCAAAAGGAATTAGTAGAATACAACGATTTGCCACTTGAAACAATTGATAACAGAACAATTAGTGTTGCTTTTATCAGTAATGTATATGAAGTAAATAACAAAAAACACATTCAATGTTTTATTAGGGAAAATGTTAAACTGAATATTGAAAAAAAACAGGATGTACAATAAAAAGCTACAATATCATGAAAGAATAAGCAGTAAAAAAAGTTTGGCTAAAGCCGTCATTTTTATTGTATATCATTTTAATCCTCCAGCTAAAACTGGAGGCAATTGAATAAGAAAAATACAATTGAATAAACAATGGAATTGGAAAACAATGCAAAGATTTGAATTTTAAATTAACATGCTAAAAGCTACATCATCAGCCAATCAATCAATTGGCCACAGGCTTTAGCCTGTGGATAAAAGACAAAGCGAAAAAATGATGGCTTTAGCCAAACAAATGGTTATCAAGTTTTAGCTGCATGCCATAATAAATAAAACTTTTTGAATAAATACTTTAACCCACTTTAATAATAGAAGGATAAAAGTTTTTTAAAATGAAACAACCTAAAAAAAAGCAACCTGAAGTTGACCTTCGCCAAAAAGCGGAATCAATTCTACAAAAAAAGAAATTAAAGTCTGGGGCAGATCATCATGAAGCAGATTATATAAAACTTATCCATAGTTTAGAGGTTCACCAGATCGAATTGGAACTACAGCAGAAAGAAATTTTATTAGCCAAAGAACTTTCTGATTTAGCCACAGAAAAATATGCTGAATTATACGATTTTTCTCCTACAGCTTATTATACATTTTCACGGGATGGAAGAATTTTGGAAATGAACCTGAATGGTGCAAAAATGCTTGGTAAAGAAAGAGAAAATTTAAAGAACAGTAATTTCATCCTTTTTGTTGCAGAAACAGATAAGCCTGTTTTTGCTCTTTTTTTAGATCAGCTTTTTGAAAGTAATCAACAACAGAAAACAACCCTTATTTTACATTCAAGTAATCAACAGATAATACATGTTAGCCTAACAGGTATTGCTACAGCCAATAAACAGCAATGCCTTGTTACTGTATTGGATGTTACCAACGAATGGTACTACAACGAGCTTGGAAATTTAGAAAAATCTGTATTTGAAATGAATGTGAGTGGCGATAAAAATATGCAGGAAGTGATATTTACCTATATAGCTGGCTTAGAAAAATTACACAGCGGAATGATGTGTTGCTTATTGGAAAAAAAAGGTAACCTGCTCTACAACATAGCCTCTCCATCTTTACCGGCAGCTTTCCTTGCTACTATGGAGGGTAAAGAAATCAATAGTAATAATTTCCCCCACGAGAAATCAATTATTCTACAACAAAGCTTGCAACTAAACGACATTGAAAATGATATTTGTTCTGCTTATTTTAAAACCAATGCCCAACTGCATTATTTAAAAGCATGCGCTACCTATCCGTTGTTTGATAAAATGGGTGATGTAATGGCAGTATTTTGTGTTTTTTTAAACAAAAAACAATTGCCAATATTTACACATGAACATGCTATTGATAAAGCCTGGCATATTTTGCAAATAATGCTACAGAACTATTACGAGGCAGCCCAATTAAAAGCAAGTGAAGATAAGTTTAGGCTTTTAGTAAATGACATGCAGGTAGGAGTAATATTGCAGGGCCCCAATGCAGAAATTATAATGTGTAATCCAAAGGCATTAACATTGCTTGGCCTCACCGAAAATCAATTAATAGGTAAAACATATTTTGACGCCGATTGGAATGTAATTCATGAGGATGGTACTAATTTTCCTGGCGAAACCCATCCTGTGGTGCAGGCCATCGCTACTGTAAGGCCCGTGCGTAAAGTAGTAATGGGCGTATATCGTCCTTCTAAAAAAGACCGTATTTGGTTATTGGTAGATGCTATACCTCAGTTACGGGAAGATGGTAGTATAAGACAAGTAGTATGCACCTATAGCAATATTACCAGTTTGGTTATTGCAAAAGAAAGTTTACGCAAAAGCAGGTTACTATTGAGCCAAACAGAGCTAATGGGTAAAATTGGTGGGTGGGAATTTGATGTAGTAACCTTACAACAATCCTGGACGGAGGAAATCTTTCATATTTTAGAAATTGATACCAACAATGGCGCACCTGAAGTACCTGTAGGGCTTGGTTTTTTTACTGCAGAATG
>JBBQTZ010000288.1:0-5367 GCA_038234405.1 Chitinophagales bacterium | reverse complement strand
CTGGGAATACGAAAATCATCCGGTATTATTGGACAGTACAGAAATGTATAAACAGCTTTTAAATTATCTTCCTGCCCGACAAGCCATTCAGGCGGGCATTGGAATCCTGTAACAGCAGGCTTTGTAGCAGAACCTTTGCATGGGGTATATAGCAGTGCAATTGATTATTTTACAGAAAAAAAGGAGCTGCTGGATGTCATTATTTTGGATGGCTTTTAGGCTCAGTGATTAGTAACAGGGAAGACACAGGACAGAGTCCTGCGCCTGTGGCAGAAAACTGGCAGTCATTATTTGGAATATGCTTTTAAAGAAAACGCCCTGGCAAACAACAAGTCCGGAAGAGTTTATTGTGCAGCAACGCAAAAATAAGTAACAGAAATGCAAAAGCTAATACATAAATTTGGTATTAAAACTGATGAACAAAGGCTGCAGTTTACTTAATAAACAAGGGTTTTGAAGCAAAAAAACAGTGTTTTTTTTAAAACTTGTACCAGACTGATTAATAGCAGCATCTCTACTTGTTAGTCAGAATTTTTACATCTTTATTCATCAGCGGTTTGGGTCAGACATAGCAATTATCCCTGCCTGAAGCAATACCAGACCGTTATATTTTATATTGCTTTTATTTTTTTATAAAAATATTTTGTTTGCTCAAAAAGATACCAGTAAAAGTTGGCTATTTTTTAGCAGTGGTGCCGGTGCTGTGTATTCTTTTTTTGTATGTAGATATCCTAATTTCCCTAATTCTCAATATGGCGAATACACAGTTGATAAAAAAGATTGGAAGATTGGAAGATTTTGGAAATTGGCGATCAGGTAAACAGGCGAACAAGCTTATCGTTAAGATTCATTGATCATAAATTTTCGAAAAGTTTTAATGTTAATGATACAAGTCGTAATTCAGATTACAATTACGTACTGGATGGCAAACTATACCGCCACCAGTTCTATTGGCAGTTGTTATTAAATAAAACATTTTTGTCGAAGAAAACTTATTCATTTGGTGCAAGTACTGGCATATTATTTATTAACGATAGCCAGCAATTTAGCGCACAGGCTTCTGGTATCCAAGGTTTTTCAAATGCACTTGCATCTTTTCATTAGTATCCATCCTGGGAATTTAGCAATCCCATTTCCTTATTTTGTGAGAAAATTATAAATAAAAATGTCTTTTTAGGCATCAAGGCTTAGGAGTATATATTAATAAGTGTTGCAAGTTTTGAGGCAATTTCATTTAACCCTTATATCAGAGTTAATTTATAGAATGATATATTTTCCAGCAACGTTTCTCATCGGGCTTTAAGCAGAGCCGAGCATGTTGCGTATGCCGAAATCACTCTTTACTTTATTCAAATCCACGGCTCCCATCAGATCGCTATTTAATTCCATAAAGTTGGTAACTGTGTGAATACGTATTCGGACTAAAACCAACCTCTGCAAAACTTATATAACGCATCGGTTGAAGTTGCTGGGAAGAGGTATTGTATAAAACAACTTTAGTACCTACTGATACATTTCATTGCTTTTTAATTTGTTGTCCTATGCCTGCTTGCTAGTACGCTCTCCCACCTTCCCCGCCATGCATTCAAAAGAACGGCAAACAGCAGGCTTCGGATTAACTCCAACGATGACAAAGTAAATCCACATGTAAGTTATATTCGTGTTAGTATCTATCCGGAAATTATATTTGCAATGGTTCATTTTAACTATAAAGAGATTGCTACAAGTAATTTATTTTCATAATTTTACTACATATGCACAAGCTATTTTTAACATTTTTTGCAGTAATCGTTTTTTCGTCAGCAGATGCTCAGCAAAGAAAAATAAAAGGCGTGGTATATAACCTTGAAACAAAATTTTCAATTGCTTATGCGACCATACATATGCTAAATACGAAGTGTTATGTAGATGCCGACAGTAAAGGGTATTTTGAAATTGATTGCGATCAATCGACGGACATCTTAATTATTTCCTCCGTTGGCTATAAGACGGACACAATTAATTTAGTAAAAATTAATTTATCAGACAGTTTTTTTTTAAAGATGGGTGAAGTTACCTTAAGCGAAGTAGTTGTTGGTAAATTTGAAGTGAAAGTCTTCGGTATTGTCAACGAAAAAATGGGTACTTCTTCAACCGGAGGTTCGGCGGTAACCAGGGGGGAGCTTACAACTTTTATTGAAATCCCAAATGAAATAAAAAGCTACAGAATTTCTAAAGTGTTTATAAAAGGTCGTGATTTCAAAAAAGAAAATCCGGTTAGACTTCATATTTACGATGTGGATAGCAATGGACTTCCCGGAAACGAATTACTTACTAAGGAAATCATTCTTTCAAACATGGAGGTATCAAATAAGACAGTGATCATTAATGTGCAGGATCAAAATATTTTTTTAGAAAACCCTGGTTTTTTTGTGGGTATTCAATGGATGACCTCCATTAAAGTAAAAATGTTTACCGGGCCTGAAATTTTTGAAACCATTAAAATTAAAAAAACACTTACTTACCGAAGAAATTTAAGTGCTAATAATAACAAGTGGTTTGCGCTGTTTTATACAAACCGTGGTGAAAATCGAAACATGCTTTTTTATCCGGGAGGTACACCATCGCCTGAGGATCGCCCTATTAACATGATGGCTTCTGCGGAAATAGAAATATTTCCAGAATAAAGGATGAATTTTTCACCGTTGTTGGTGTTGAAACAATAAAAAAAACTCATTTGAAACTTATAAGGTTTTTTATGGAAATGTTCGTGTTGTTTCTTTGAGATTGCTTTAGTTGCTATGGCTTTAAAGTTGTAATCTATCCCAGGAGCCGTTGATGGTCAGTAAGACCAATCCCGATATTTTTTTCTGCCTTTGTTTGCGTTCCATTACAATGATTTTAGAATTCCTGCAATCGCTAAAAGCCTCTCCCAATGCCATTGTATGTGTTGTCATCAACAACTGAAGTTGTAATCTGTAAGGCATTCAAATGTATCAGAAATCTAACTACCATAGATTGTGTTTTTCGCATGGTGATTGCTGGTTAACAAGACAAATAATAATAATTTTTGATTTTCATTTTGTTTTAATGATGAGCTAACACAGGCAGAAACGGTTCATAAATTTTCTCATGCGCCAACGCAATTGCTAAATCAATTTGTAAATTGTATTAGTAAATAATATCTTCTTTTCTAGTTAATACTTCGGCTGTTGGTCGGAGATACAACAGCGGCGTGCGGGGATAACTGATTTTTTTAAATGACCTATAAACAGCAGCCAAAAGAGTAATTGCTGGTACATGCAAAGTTGCGTTGCTTTCGCTCGTTGAGAGATTGCCTGGAAAGAAAAATTTTGGCAGGAAAAATTTAAAATCTAATCATCCAGTTGGTGTCTGGATTTTGTTTAAAGGCAAGTACAGCCTCTATTTTTACCAACCTGCCAACTACGGTGTAGTGGGCCGCATATGGAAATTTGTCAATAGTAGCAAAGCGCACTTCATCAAAGCGAAAGGTGTTATAATTAGGATTGTTTTTTAGAGCTTTGATTGCTACTAAAAATGTTGTTTAAAACGGTTGCCTAGCCCGGCAGAAAGACTGTTATAATAATCAATAATATTTTTGATATCCTGCAATGCTTCTGGGGCATATTGGATCTTATAATGTGACATTACATGGCATTTATCATTTTTAAAGCCTGCTGTTCGTCTATGAGGAGTTCGGGATTTTTGTTGTATTTTTTAATTCTGCTTCTTACTAATTTTTTATGTTCTTCCGGGATATTGTTTGCATATTGTTCCTGTTCTAATAAATGGATTAGTTCAGCTTTGTCTTTTGCAGGTAGTTGCTGAGCAAGTGCAAACACCTGCTTTGGGCTAACTGGCAATGTAATAACAGACGTTACAGACATAAAAAGTAATTGATAAGTTATAATAAATTGGCAGCTGTTTTACCAAATCCGGCAGTTGTGCGAAACCATAAAATATTTAATCTTTGTTTGATGTAAATGTTTCATTTGTAACAAGGAATAAATAAAGTTACAAATTAAAACGAATTTAGAATCCTTTATGATAAAATTGTTATTTGTTTCTTTACCGCAGCATCTTCTTTATCGCATGGTGATTGCTGGTCACCAAGACCAACAATAGTGGTTGTTGATTTTCCAGTTTACCTTCTGGCTTCGCCTTGCACCCAATAATAAAATAAGTGGCGGTAAAGTGCTTTCCAGCAAAATCCCCAAAGGTAGTAACCGCTTAAAAATTGCTTTACGAAACGCAGCCAATGTAATTGGCAATTTAAAAGACACAGCCCTATCCAACTTTTTTAAAAAAATTGCATTCATAAAAGGAAGAAAGGCCGCCGTACCAGCAACGGCAAGAAAACTGGCAGTCATTATTTGGAATATGCTTGTAAAGAAAACGCCCTGGCAAACAACAAGCAAGGAAGAGTTTGTTGTGCAGCAACGCAAAAAAAAGTAACGGAAGTGCAAAAGCTAATCCATAAATTTGGTATTAAAACTGATGAATCCACTGCCTGCTGTAATACTAAATTGTTGTATGCAATTTCAAGTAAAAAATTTATATTAATTGACAACGAATGACAAGTAAATATTTAAAACTATTATCATATTTAGAAAATCTAATTTACACAATGCAAACTAGAAGGCCTCAGGAACTTGCTATAAAATTAGGTCTATCAATTTCAACCACCTTCGAATACATTAATGCATTAAAAGAATGTGGGGCGCCTATCAGTTATGACAGAAAACGAAAATGTTATTATATTAATGAAAACAAAAGATTTTCACTTTCCTATAAAAAAAATTGAAACTACAGTATTACCGTAATTCATCTTATCAACTTTACATAAAATTGAAAATATGAAGCCATTTAGCTGTGCAAAATGTCAGTCAAAAGTAAAATTCAAAAATGCACTTTTATTAAACGAAAACTCAATGATAGAATGCCACAATTGCGGAACTATGAACTATCCTAGAGGCTTGTCAAATATCTATTTCAAATTTGGATTTTTTGTAACCTTTCTTCCTGGCATCTTGGTTGCATTCTATTACAAAAATTTAGCTGGCGGTTTAGGTACAGCTTTATTGTTTGGCATTGGTGGCTATCTACTGAGTGTTATATATGCATATAGAAAAACTTTTTTTTCACAAACCAAATAAAAGTAGAGATTACGATCAAAGGCAACTTATGATAGTCTTCATTTATCTAATAAAGAATATGCTACCATTGCAACAATGCTGGTAGAGGTGATGAAGCAATATTAAAACGATGTTCTAACCGTAACCCCATAAGTAGCAGGATTACCCAAATGCACTGCTCCAAAATCGTAGGCATATTCAATGTATTTTGTATTGGCAATATTTCTGGCCC
>JBBQTZ010000287.1:0-5373 GCA_038234405.1 Chitinophagales bacterium | reverse complement strand
AATGCTACCGGGTATTGTTTTAATAAAAATACTACTGTTGTAGTGGTTACAGTAGTATTTAGTATGGTTAAAATGATTTATGTTGTATTGGTAAATCCAAGTGCTGTATTTTAAATTCCTTCAAAAAAATTAAATTTCAATGTGAGATGGAATAACCATTAGTAAGCTTAATTGTTTAATGTCTTGCTTTTCTTGCAGGTTTTTTTGACCGTAAAGTTTGTTTATTTTATTTTTATCTGTAGAAAGAGAGGCAGTACCGGTTACAACCATATAAGTATTATGAGCTTCGCTCTCATAAATTATATATACTTCATTGTTTTTGGAAACTTCGTTTAACTGGTCACTTTGCTTTTCTGTAAAAAACCAAAGATGGCCATTTTCATCTACTTCAGTAGTAGAAAGTTTACGCCCCATAAGTTTATCCTTTTCTAAACGGGTAATGAAAATACCGGTTTCAATATTTGTTACTAGGTCCTTAAAACTTTTTAAGTCTTGATTGTTATCGAGTTTCATAAAATAAATTTTTTTGGTTAAGATTTGGAATACTATTTTGAAGAGGGTAATTATTATTGGCTGTTTTTCTGTGACTCCATGCTGAAAATTAATTGTTCATCCCTCTCGGTAACTTTGATGAGTCTTATAAATTCGTCATAGTCATTGTCATGGTTGCTATACACACCATAAGCATCAATACTATATCCAATAAGCCCATCATTTGCTTCTATTATATATAGGATTGATGAATCTGAAGGATCAGACTCACCTTCAAAACGATAGGTTTTTATGATGGTTAAGTCAGCAGGTTTGTATTTGTTACCATTGTTTGTTGTAAACTGGCCATCAACAATCTGAAAATCATTGTCGTGGCGCTTTAATCGGAGTTTTTCTAAAATCTGACTAAGCGTTTGCATGTGATTTATTCTATCGGGCATAATTTTTTTTATTATTGTATTATTAAGATGGTTTACAATCTTAATAATACAATAGTAATGCCAATAGTTTTTAGGATAGTTGTAGTTTTTGTTGAGTATTTTTTTCTACAGATTGTGTAAAAGTTGGGGTTTAAATATATAGGTTATAATAGCTTGTTACTGTTTATTTTCTTCAAAATTTCTAATTTTATTATAAAGCGTTTTTCTGTCTATTTTTAAAATATCAGCAGCCTTGGTTTTATTAAATTTCACCTGTTTTAGCACCTTTATAATAGTTTCATATTCTGCTTGAGAAGCAGCATCTTTTAAAGCAGGAATTGGTATATTGATTCTTTCAGCTATTGTAGTATTTTTAATTGAATCTTCGTCTGAGCCAATTATAATTTCCCATGGCAAAACGTTTTTGGATATCAATCCACTATTGGTCATTAAACAAGCCCTTCGTATTACATTTCTAAATTCTCTAAGGTTGCCTGGCCAGGAGTAATCATTAAATAGGTGCATTACTTCCTCTTCAAACCCTTCAATAGTTTTATTTAATTCTGCATTAGTTTGCTCTAAAAAGAATTTTGCAAATAATGGAATATCTGCTGTTCTGTTTCTTAGTGCAGGGATATGAATAGAAAATTCATTAAAGCGGTGGTAAAGGTCTTCCCGAAATTTTCCTGCACTATATGCTTCTTTTAAATTTTCATTTGAAGCCACTAAAATTCTCACATCTGTAGCAAACTCCCTATTATCTCCAACACGTTTAAATTTTCTTTCCTGTATTACTCTAAGTAAAGATATCTGTACATCCATTGGCAGGTTGGCAACTTCATCTAAAAACAACGTGCCTCCGTTGGCTGTTTCAAAAATACCCTCTTTATCACTTTGCGCTCCCGTAAATGATCCTTTTACATGACCAAAAAATTCGCTGTTTGCAAGCTCTCTTGAAAGTGTGCCGCAATCGAGCGCTACAAAAGGTTTATCTTTTCTTGCACTTAATGAATGTATGGTTTTTGCCACTACTTCTTTGCCGGTACCGCTTTCGCCATAAATGATAACACTATAATTAGTAGGTGCAATGGTATTTATTTGTTGAAATACTTCAACAATATCAGCCGATTTCCCAATCATAAATTGCGTATCTAATGCTATACCGCCATTGCCCGCTACTGAATTTTTATTGCCAGGTGCTCCCTTTTTACTTTCTGTATTATTTTTATCAAGCGCTTTGTTAATAAGGTTTAATACCTCATCTGGAATTAAAGGCTTGGTAATATAATCGTAAGCACCTTGTTTAATTATTGCAACTGCAGTTTTAATATCAGAATAAGCTGTTATTATTATAACCATTGCATTATGCTGTATTTCTTTTATTTCTCTTAATACCTCTGTACCTTCTTTGTCTCCAAGTCTAAAATCGCATAGTACAAGATCAAATTTTGATTCTTTAAATTTTAAAATTCCTTTACTACCATTGGTGGCAATATCTGTATCAAAGCCTTTACGCTGTAAAAATCTGGATAATAAATAGCACATATCTGTGTCATCATCAATTATTAATATTCTTTTCATATCAGTCATCTTATAATTTCTTTTTATTTTTTTTATTTAATAAATTTAAATTGGTTATGTTTATTGATTTATTTAGATAGCGAATTAACTGAAACCAAACCTATAACCAACTATTATAATAAATATTTAAGAGCATAAATTTAATTACATTTTTTTCTTTAAAGCAAGCCAATTTTTTATATTTGAAGTTAAAAATAATTAGTTTGAATATTTTTTAACCTTCTCATTTATATACTATTGTAAAGTAAGTAATAATAGTTAGAACGGTAAAAGTATTATGTGGCTAACTATTTGATTGATATTAATTAAGAATATTAAAATGAACCATAAAGACAAATCCAAGAAAAACCTGACTGCATTGATAATTGAAGATGAAAAAGACATTTGTTTTTTGCTTAGCAATATTTTGCAAAAAAATAATTTAATTGTCAATTACGTACATTCACTTACAGCAGGTATTGCTTCATTAAAAAAGCATGAACCAAATATTTTGTTTCTTGATAATTACCTGCCCGATGGTTTTGGAATGGAATTTATTACGTACGTAAAAAAAGAGCATGTTGCAACCAAAATCATAATGGTAACTGCACATGATACCCCCGAGGATAGAAAAAATGCATTGCAAAATGGTGCTAATGTTTTTATTTCAAAACCATTTACTTCCGAACAAATTAAAAATGCCTTAGAAAATCTATATGCCTCGTAGTTTTAAACAGCAATAATTTCCACAGTTGAGTAAATAATTACCCTATAATGATTATAAACAGTTTCAAATAAATTAAGCCACAATTAGTTTTACTGTAAATGTTGAGCCTTTTCCCGCTTCACTTTCTACATTGATAGAGCCCTGGTGATTAAAAATTATATTTTGCGTATTAGTTAATCCCAAACCATGCCCGGTTGGTTTGTTGGTGTAATACGGATCAAACACTTTACTAAGTTCATCTGTATTCATCCCTTTTCCATTATCACTAACTACAATTACACATTTTCCATTTTCTTCTTTAGTTGTAATTTCTAAAATACCTTTACCTGGTTCCATAGCTTCAATAGCATTGATTATCATGTTTAGAAAAGGGATTTTAATCTTTTCAGCATCAATATTAAGTTTACAATTAGTAGTGTAGTTTCTTTTAATGGTAATTTGGTTTAGTTCAATTCTGTCTTTTGCCATATTGATACTTTCATCTAAAATGTGATTAACAGCCATAGTTGTAAAGCGCAATTCGGTGAATTTTGTTGAGTTTAACAGGTCTGATATAAGCTTGTTAATTCGATTGCTATTGCGATCAATTATTCCAAAAAGATACAACATGTTTTCGTCTGGCGATGGTATATCTGTTTTTAGCTGGCTTGTAGCAAGATTGATATTGGTTAGAGGGTTTCTTACTTCATGCGCTATAGTACGGGCTATTCTGCCAGTGGCTGCAAATTTTTCGAGGCTTTTCATTTGCTTTAATTCAGTGTTGGCATTATTTAAATCATCTACTCTATTGCTTAACTGTTGCTGATTTTCTTTTAAGTTATTCATTGCTGTAATTCTACCTTTATTTTCATTAGTATAGGTTACAAAACCAATAACTACCAGCATTACTGTAAGCACAAGGGATATGATGGTTATGTTATTGATGGTAGCAAAAGCTGATTTTAAATCAAAATCTCTTTTTTCAAGCAACCGTCTTTCATCCTCTTTCATAACTGCTACTATTAGCCTTAATTTATCCATCTCTCTTTTAGATTCTAACTGAATTTCACGTAGTTTATAGTTTGTATCAAGGGCATTACCATTATAATATTCAATAGCTGAAACAAATATTTCAAATCGTCTGTTCATCGTGTTTTTTATATCTAAGAGCCTTGCCTGCTGCACAGCATTATCTTTAGTAAGCTTTTTAATGTTTTGGTAAATTGAATCACAAATCTGTTTACTATTTTCATACGGTTGTAAAAAACTTTTGTCACGGGTAAGTGCATAACCCCTTACGCCAGTTTCGGCATCTTTTAATTTTGATAGTAAAGCCTCCAAAGTTGAAATTATTGTATAAGTGTATTCAACTCTTGCAGTTCTATCTTTAAGTTGATTATTAGCTATCATGGTTAATACATAGGTAACCATCAATAAAATAAGTGAAGTACTATAACCAATTATAATTCTTTTATCTGCCTTTACTCTTTCAAAAACTTTTTTCATTAAGTATTTTTTACTATATATTAATTATGTGGTACCACATTTTAAATTATATAAGTTTAAATAAAATTGGGTAAATGTTTTGCATGGGCTTATCATATTTGTGACAAATCTTAAAAAAGCGTGCCACATACTGTAGTTGATTTTTCCAAAGTGGGTATTATTATACTCAGTTACAAAATTTAATTACAAATATTTAGATGAATTTACTATGGCACAATATTTTATTCATTATTAGTTGTAAAAACTTTCTTCATTCATTATTTTTAGGTTATGCTACCCTGGACAATTATTTTTTTAATTATCTCTATCATTGCAGCAATCTTTGGGTTTGGAAATTTAGCTGCCAGTGCTGCTGGTATAGCCAAAATATTTTTTTATGTTTTTATTATTCTTTTTGTTTTGTCCTTGTTTTTTAAAAGAAGTTCTTCTTAATTAAAAATAGTACAAAATGTAAAGTTGTATGTAAATGTATAACCTTATCATATAAACTAACACAAGTGAATTTAATTTTTTAAACAACTTTAGGTAAAGGAGATAATAACTTTTTTGCACTTAATTTTTTATATAAACTTTTAATTTTTTCATCATTAAAACAATTTTATGAGTACAACAAAAACAGTATTAGGATTTATTGCTGGTGCGGCTGTGGGTGCATTAGCAGGTATTTTACTTGCACCTGATAAAGGATCT
>JBBQTZ010000286.1:0-5413 GCA_038234405.1 Chitinophagales bacterium | reverse complement strand
GATTAAGCCAACATTAATTTCCATTGCTCATGATAAATTACTGCATTTCTCCGCCTGCGTTCGTGGCATAAGAATACAAAAAAAGCGAAGAAGTATTTTTTTTTGGAGCCCTGTCGCTAAAAAATATAACGCAATATCCTTCGTCACAGTCGACAATAGTACACTTCAACACTAAAGCCCAAGCCCGAAATTGTAAAACTTCAACCTTCTCAGTTCTCCCCCATATTCGCTATTGTTTCCCCTACTTTAAATTTTCATCTTTGAGTTGTAATAAAAATCAACTGAAATGAAAAAGCTGTTTATCATTTTCCTCGCCGCTTTAAGCTGCTGTTTTGTACATGCACAAAATAAAGTAGGCATCGGTACTAACACCCCCCATGCCAGTGCCGCCCTCGATGTTAGCAGTACTAGCGGTGGCTTGCTGATACCCAGAATGACTGCTGCTCAACGACGGGCTATTCCTACGCCAACCTCCGGACTCATTGTTTACCAAACTAATGCAGATGTATTATCGCCATTTAGTGTTGCCGGCTATTATATTTATTTTGGTGGCATCTGGAAAACCCTGCTCGACCAGGATGATAAATTCTGGAGCAAATCCGGCAGCCGAAAGTGGGTTTGGAATAATACAGACAGTATTGGCATTGGTACCTCAAGCCCCGATGAAAAACTGCACGTTGTTAATGGTAAAATTTATTTACAAGACAACAGGTCGGGGCAAAACCCTTTCATCATTTTTGATAATCCAAATACAAATTTTAAAGAGGGCGGCCTACAGTTTAAACGTAGTGGTGATACGCTGGCTTCGATAAAATATGTAAATGATCCTAACTTAAGAAATTATATAAAGATTTCGCCGCAAGAGGGTACTGTTGATAACAATGTGTTCATAAGTACAAATGGTACCGGTATCGGTACATCGGATCCCCAAACTGTATTGCATTTACGGAATAGAACTGTGGATGAAATAGTGAGGCTTGAAGGAGCCGACCCCATGATAAAATTTAGAAACACCACTGGCGCCTGGGGTAGTTACAAGGACATAGGTTTTTTACAAACAGTAAATGATGATCTCCGTATCGGAACATTTTCATCTAATAGCACGGGCGATTTTATCATCCGAACCGGTGGTACTGATCAAGTACTCGTAAATTCAGTAGGCAATGTGGGCATCGGTCATGATGCCCCATTTACAAAAATGCACATAGTTGGCGGGCAAGATGCCGGACTTAGCTTAACCAACAATGGATACATGATGTTGGGACCGATAACTGGCACGAACATCATCTTGGATAACAATGAAATTATTGCTCGAAGCGGTGCCACCACAGCGGCCACTTTAAACCTGCAAACTAATGGTGGCGAACTGGTTTCAGGAGCGCGGCTTACCGTAAACAAAGATGGGGAAGCAATAAAGCTAAACGGGGTTGATCCAGCCATAAACCTCTATGTAAACGGCGTTCAGAAATCATATATCTGGCAAACGGGCAATAACCTCAACATTGGCGTATCAAGTGCCCTGGGAAAAATTGTGGTTAATACCAACCAAATGTTGATTGGTACATCTGTAACCCCTCCATCAGGATATAAGCTCGGTGTGGGTGGTAAAGTAATTTGCGAAGAATTAAAAGTAAAACTTCAAGCCGGTGGATGGCCAGATTATGTTTTTGCAGACGACTATAAACTTCCCTTACTCACAGAGGTAGAAAAATTTATTCAGGCAAATAAACATCTCCCCAATATTCCGGCCGCAAGTGAAGTAGAAAAAGAAGGGCTGGAGATTGGAGATATGCAAAAAAGAATGATGGAAAAATTAGAGGAACTAACCTTGTATATTATTCAGCAACAAAAAGAAATAGAGGCGTTGAAAATAATTATAAAAGGTAAATAGTATCCAGTTATTTAAATATGGAATAAATCCAAAAAGTATATGAAACAGATATTCCTGATTATTTTAATAGCGCTGATAGCCCATAATGAAGCCTATACACAGCATCCGAAAGAAAATTTTAATGAAATAACCAAACAAATGGACGCTTATTTCAAAAAAAATGGAAAAGTGGCTGGATATAACCAATTTAAAAGAATGGAGTATTACTACCAAACACGCGTGGCACTAGATGGTAGTTTTGTAAATACAACTCAATTGAAACAAAGCGCGCTGCAACAAACAAACAATATGAATGGAAATGGCATCGGGCTAATGGCCTATGCGGGTAGTTGGAATTTGGTGGGGCCTACCGCCGTAGCAGATGATGTAAATGGAATTGGCCGGGCTAACCGTATTACTTTTCACCCAAGTAATGCCAATACTTTTTTCATAAGCAGTGCAGGCGGCGGACTATGGCGCACCACCAATGGCGGTAGTTCTTATACATGCCTAACCAATGGGCTTTCTAATATTAATACGAGTGGCATGGCCATAGATTATACCAACACAAATATACTGTACTTGCTTACTGGCGATGGCGATGCAAGCGGACCCGGCGGCATTCATGCGCTTTCAAAATATTCGACAGGTGTATTAAAAAGTTACGACGGTGGGCAAACCTGGTATCAAACAGGGTTCAGTTTTCCAGAAACTTATGGGTTATTGGCATACAATCTGGTGATGCACCCTACCAATCCCAATATTTTAATGGTAGCTAGTAATGATGGCATATACCGAACAACCAACGGGGGTAGTACTTGGTCTAAATTAAATAGCGGTACTTTTTACGAAATAAGATTTAAACCAGGCAGCCCATCAATAGTTTTTACCGCATCAAAAGCATTTTTGTATAAAAGCACTAACAATGGGGAATCATTTGAAAGTGTAGGTACAGAGTTAGGGAGTTCAAATTTTGGAAGAACAGCCATAGCGGTATGTCCATCCAACGCCAATCGGGTATATATTTTATGTGGCGAAGCAATTGGCGACGACAAATTCAGGGGCGTTTTTCGATACAACGATGCCGACGAAACTATTGTACGTACGGCCAATACACCCAATATACTTGGCAGGGATGGGAGTGGAATAGATCCAGACGATCAATCGTATTACGACCTTGCAGTGGTGGCCAGGCCAGATAATTCGACACAAGTACTTACGGGTGGCATCAGGCTTTGGCGATCTGCCAATAGCGGTGCTTCATTTTCATTTATCAGCAATGTGGGCAATTACCACGATGATGTACACGATCTATCCTACAACCCCTTGAACAACTTACTATACATGTGTGGCGATGGTGGCGTGTATCGCAGTGGCGACCATGGTATTACCTGGACACCCTTAAACACAAGCTTGGCCATTACACAGTATTATAAAATTGCAACCATCAACTCGAGCCCTACGGTTGTGGTAGGTGGTACGCAGGATAATGGCACCAACAAGCGCCTGCTCAGCACCAGTAATTTTGAGCAAATTTTGGGTGCAGATGGGGGGCATTGCGAATATGGAAACAGCAGTAGTAAACTCTATGCTAGCACACAAAATGGAAAATTTTATCGTTCTGTCAATGGTGGTTCCTCATTTACAAATATTGTATCGGAGGCTTATGTACAAGCTATACTTGGAACAAATATTACAGCGCCCTTTATAACCCCACTAGCGGTACATTCTTCTAACGACGATATTATTTTTTTGGGCTATTCAAGGTTGGTAAAAGCCGTTCGAAATTCAATTGGTGTTTATGATCTTACCAACCTTGGTGTAGGCGCTACCAGTTTTGTAAAAGTGGGTCAAAGCAATGCTAACCGCATTTATACCGGCTCTATTGCAAACGGTAATTCTGTACAAAGAAGCGATGATGGTGGTGCTACTTTTACCTTTATCAGAAGTCAAAATCCCGGAAGTTGGCCGCCCGTAACCGACCTTGCCATTAACCCGGGCAACAGCCTCGAAATTTGGCTGACGCATGGCGGTTTCGAAGCCGATAAAAAAGTATATTACTCATCCGACGGTGGTGCCACATTTGCCAACGTAACCGGCAGCCTGCCTAACGTACCTGTAAACTGCGTAGTATATGGCGATAACGCTACCAATATGGCAGACCCTGTATATATTGGAACAGATATCGGGGTGTTTTATAGAGATAATAATTTGGGCGATTGGATACCTTATAGCAATGGATTACCGGTGGTAGAAGTAACTGACCTCGAAGTAAATATAAGCAGTAATATTTTATGGGCAGGTACTTATGGTCGGGGCATTTGGAAATCTACCTTGCATAGTGGTTGCACAACCAATTATACGCTCAACAACGGAAATCAGGTTATTGGCAGCCCTTATTTTTTTCAGGCAAGCAATAGCATTGTTTCTACAGCTTGGGTATATGGCAGTGGTGCCAATGTTTTTTACAAGGCTGGGGTAGAAGTAGAGTTGAAAGATGGCTTTCATGCATTCCCGTTTGACAACCAACACACCTTTGAAGCAGCAATAGGCCCATGCACCGGCGGGGTACCTACAAGTCTATCTGTACCATACCTAATAAGCGATGGCAAAAATGGATATTTGATAGAAGGGGTAATGCCGTTGAAGAAGTAAATGGATCGGGCAATTTGTGAATAAAGTTACATTATCCTCTACGACATATATAGTAAAACCAGCTATAATTGCTTTGCAAAAAAAAGACCTGACGTAATTGCGTTAAATATTGAAAAAAAATTTGAAGTTTTTCGTAGTCGGTATTCAATATATAAATGTCAAGTTTGCATCATAAAATAAATATTTCGCCACTTAGTGAACAGGCTTTCAATTAAATTTTAATATCAAGTTACGCTCTAGTAGGTGACCTGCAATATAAATCCCCCATATTCGCTATTGTTTCCCCTACTTTAAATTTTCACCTTTGAGTTTAAATAGAAATCAACTAAAATGAAAAAGCTATTTATCATTTTCCTCGCCATAGCAAGTTGTTGTTTTGTACATGCCCAAAATAAAGTAGGCATCGGTACTAACACCCCCCATGCCAGTGCCGCCCTCGATGTTAGCAGTACTAGCGGTGGCTTGCTGATTCCAAGGCTCACCACAGCCCAGCGTATTGCCATTAAAGCCCCTGCTAATGGATTAATGTTGTATGATACCAACCTGTCTGCATTTTATTTTTATAATGGCAGTTCCTGGAACGCTGTTAACAGCGGCGGTGGCGGCGGCAGTAGCTGGACAGCCAACGGCAATAATATATTTAACAGCAATGCAGGCAATGTGGGCATTGGTACAAACACACCAAGTACCAGCGCACAGCTTGATATAAGCAGTACAACAAAAGGGTTATTATTGCCCAGAATGACCACTATACAACGCAACTCAATATTGTCGCCGGTTGCAGGTTTAATGATTTATGATACAGACAGAAAATCACTACATCATTACGATGGAAGTATCTGGCGTATGATATTGAACAATGATTATTGGAATAGGGTAACAGAAAGA
>JBBQTZ010000285.1:0-5418 GCA_038234405.1 Chitinophagales bacterium | reverse complement strand
CTTTTTAACCGGCACAAAAAAACATTTATTCCCTTACATTTGCACCCCTTAACCGGATGTGGCGAAATTGGCAGACGCACTAGACTTAGGATCTAGCGGAGTGATCCATGTAGGTTCGACCCCTATCATCCGGACAAATTTGAGTTGATAAGTTGATGAGTTGATAAGTTAATAGCTCTATCAAATACATTTGCTTATCAACTTTTTACTTTTAAACATATCAACTTTTTCCACAATGGCTACAGTAGCAAGAGAGAACATTGGCTTACTCAACGACAAAATTACCATCAAACTAAGTAAAGAAGATTATTTACCCGTATTTGAAAAAAAGGTAAAAGAATACAGCAAAACCATGAATGTACCTGGCTTTAGAAAAGGCATGGTGCCTCCCGGCATGGTTAAAAAAATGTATGGCGCATCTATTTACACCGATGAAATATTAAAAACAGTAGAAAAAGAATTGATTGCTTACCTGCAAACAGAAAAGCCGGATATTTTTGCCCAGCCTATTGCTATTGAATCTGACATGAAAAAATTAGATTTCAATACACCAACTGATTATGAGTTTGGTTTTGAAATTGGTTTAAAACCAATATTTGAAACCGCACCGCTTAACACTGCCAACATTACACAGCATAACGTAGTTGTTTCTGACCAAATGGTGCAGGAAGAAGTAGAACGTATGCAGTTAAAAGCTGGCATAACAACTGAACTTGAGTTAATACAAGACACAGAAAATATACTTGGCCTGCTTTTTACAGAAACTGATGCCACCGGCGCTATAATAATAGATGGCTTGTTAAAAGAAGTAACTGTTCCGCTAAAGAATTTTACAGCTTCTGCCCAGGAAGAATTTAAGGGATTAACAAAAGATGCTACCATCAACAAGCAACTTAACCAATGTTTAGAAGGCGAAAACCTTGCAGCTTTAGCAGAAGATCTTGGCTTATCTGAAGAAGATGCAACGGCAACTGAAAAGTATTTTGAAATCAGCATTAAAAAAATAGAGCAGCAAGAAAAAAGCTTGCTAAACGAAGAATTTTACACTAAAATATTTCCCGGAGCTACCATTGCTACCGAAGAAGAATTTAGAACAAAACTGAAAGAAGAAATTCAGCAATATTGGGATGCACAAAGCCGCAATCAACTTCACGATCAATTGTACCACTATTTGCTGGACCATACCAACATGGAATTTCCGGCAGGCTTTTTAAAGCGCTGGTTACAAACCAACAACGAAAATAAAAAAACTGCAAAAGAGGCAGAAGCAGAATTTCCAACGTTTAGTGGACAGCTTAAGTGGACTTTAATAAGCGATAAAATCATTAAAGATAATGGTATTGATGTAAGCCAGGAAGAGCTGAAAGCAGCCATGAGAGCAGAAATTATGCAATATTTTGGTGGCATGAGTATGGGTGGCGATCTAAGTTTTATGGATAGCTACGTTGATAGAATGCTTAAAGATGAAAAGCAGGTGGAATCTACTTTTCGCAGAATGATAACCGACAAATTGTTTACTTGGGCGCAAAGCCAGGTTAATGCAGTAGAAAAAGTAGTAACACCAGATGAATTAACTGGAATGCAACATCACCATTAATATATAACAGCAACTATTTAAAAGCGGATACCCTTAAAGGCATCCGCTTTTTTTATGAACAAATGAGCAAATAAATCCAAAAAAACTTTGAACGCAAGCTTTTGATACTACACGCAGCATCAGCCCTGCTATTCGCTGCTACTCCGGCACAAAAGCCAACACACATTTCCTCACCGGGGTATCCGCTTCTATCAGGCGTAAAAATTCGGCAGTTGTAATGTATCTGTACACTATAAGATCTGCAATAACGGTGCTATCAATTACTATTCATTAATTCAATTTAACAACTCGCTTTATACCTCAACTATGGCAGTTGGGTTCGTACATTTATTTTCAACCCGGCATTTGCAGTTTAGTTTACTTGGTTGAATAGTCCATGCAAATGGTTAAACTGACTGATTTAAAAGATACCGTTTAAGTAAAAGCGCCTTTTTGTCGCAAAAATTTTATAGCATACTATTTGGGTACATCAATAAACTATATTTGTTATCCTAAATATTATTTACATGAATGTTGGAAAAGAATTTGAGAAATATGCGGTACACCACCGTGGTATCAGCAGCAACTTGCTGCATGATTACAATAATAAAAATGGTTCAAGATTTAATTTACAGTCACCCTATATGGGCGGTGTTGGAAATGTAACTAACCTTACACCCAACATTATTGAAGAAAGACCGATGAATGTTGCCGTAATGGATGTGTACAGCCGTTTAATGATGGATCGTATTATTTTTATGGGCTACCCTGTATCAGACGAAGTGGCAAACATTATTACTGCGCAGTTTCTGTTTTTAGAAAGTACAGACCGTACAAAAGATATCCAGATGTACATTAACAGCCCCGGTGGCAGTGTGTATGCCGGCCTTGGTATGTATGATACCATGCAATTTGTAACACCGGATATTGCTACTATTTGCACCGGTATTGCAGCAAGTATGGCAGCAGTATTAATGTGCGCCGGCGCACCCGGTAAAAGAACTTTGCTAAAGCATAGCCGCATCATGTTGCATCAGCCTAGTGCAGGTGCTGGCGGGCAGGCAAGTGATATTGAAATTACGGTAAATGAAGTAAGAAAAATTAAAAAAGAACTGTATGAAATCATCTCTCACCACACTGGCCAGCTAGTAGAAAAAGTTGCCTTAGATTGCGATAGAGATTACTGGATGACTTCTGCCGAAGCAAAAGAATACGGTCTGGTAGATGAGGTATTAACTACCAACCCAAGAAAAGGGAAGAAGGCTTAATCTATAAGTGAACATAAATGGCACGACAGCCAATTTTTAAAAACAACTGTACTAATAATTTTAAAATATTACACTACAATGAACTTATATAATAGATTTAGATGGGCAGAGGAGGAAGAAACTCCCAAAGAAATACCAGACAACCCGATGGAAAAAATGATGAGTAGCTGGCAGTTCGACAAAAAATTTATTGAGCAACGTAAAATATTTTTATGGGGCGTGGTAGATGATAAAAGCTGTAAAGATTTAACTGCAAGGTTGCTTTATCTTGAAGCTATTGATCCGGGGAAAGAGATTACTTTTTACATTAGCAGCCCGGGCGGCATGGTTACGAGTGGTATGGTTGTATATGATACCATGCAACTAATCAGCTCTCCGGTAAGTACTATATGTATGGGTATGGCAGCAAGTATGGGAAGCATTTTACTAAGTGGTGGTACCAAAGGGAGGCGTTTTATTTTCCCAAGTGGCGAGGTAATGATTCACCAACCAAGTGGCGGCGGGCAAGGTACTAGTGCCGACCTTGAAATTATGGCAGAACAAATACGCAAAACAAAAGAAATGGGTGCAAGAATACTTGCAGAGAACTGCGGACAACCATTTGAAAAAGTGATGAAAGATTTTGACAGAGATTATTGGATGGATGCCAATGAATCTGTTACTTATGGAATTGTTGATGGAGTAATGGGTAAAATGTAATTGATTAAAACGTCACCAAAATAAATATAGCTCCAAACTAAAAGGGAACAACTTTTATAAAGCTGTTCCCTTTTTAAATTTATAAACTCATCATTTCTTTAAATTTAACTGCCTGCCGCCTGCTTACTTCTACTTTTTCGCCGCCCTGTATATCAAGCAGAAGTCCGCCGTTAAAGTAAGGTTCTATTTTTTCAATCATTCGCATGTTTACAATATGCTTGCGGTTTGCCCTAAAAAAAACTTTTTCATCCAGCCTTTCTTCCAGTGCATTCAACGATTTTAAAATGAGTGGTTTATTACCTGCAAAAAAAACTTTGGCGTAATTACCTACACTTTCAAACAAGCGCACATCAGATAATTTTACAAACCAGCAACGCTCTCCGTCCTTTACAAAAACCTGGTCGTTTTCGCTAAGTAAGCCACGATTGTATATCTGCTGTGTGGCCATTTCTTTTTCATCTGCCTGTTGCAATTTTTGCAAAGCATCTGCCAGTCTTTTAGGTTCTATTGGCTTCATTAAATAATCAAGCGCATTTACTTCAAAAGCTTTTAGTGCGTATTCATCGTAAGCAGTTGTAAATATTACATGGGGCGCTTTATCAAGTTCCATCAGCATATCAAACCCGGTTTTACCTGGCATTTGTATATCTAAAAATACTAAATCCGGGTTTTGAGATTCAATTTTTTCTGCTCCTTCATTGGCATTAGCTGCCTCATCTATCACTTCAATCTGAGGAAAATCCAATAGCAATTTTTTTAGTTCATTTCTTGCCAGGCGTTCATCATCTATAATAATAGCTTTATACATAGTAAATTGTTTTTTAAATAATAACTGGCATTATAATTCTCGATTCTACTGTATCGTCATCAAGATTTTTGATATCAAAAGTAGCTTTTCCCTGGTATAAAAGGTTAAGCCGGTCCTGTGTACTTTTTACTCCAAAACCATCATGATTAATAACGCTGCTCAATTGCCCCGTATTTTGTACTACCAACTCATGATGATCATTAACAAAATCTGATGCCACTCTTACAACCCCTCCTTTAATTTGCTTGCTGATGCCATGTTTAATGGCATTTTCTACCAACGTTTGCAGCATCATGGGTGGTATGGGTTGATTGAGGGTATCTTCATCTATGTCCATTTCTATACTCAATCTTTCTTCAAACCGCATTTTTTCCAGGGCAAGATAATCTTTAACGATATTTAATTCTCTCTCTAAAGGTACTGTCTCCAGCTTTTCCGTTTGCATACTGCTACGCAAAATATTGCTTAACTCTGTAATAGCCCTTCTTGCCCGCTCCGGGTTTTCATCTACCAATGCACGGATGCTATTAAGGGCATTAAAAATAAAATGAGGATTAATATGAGATTTGATCGTTTTTAGTTCAAGCTCTTTTACCAGCGATTGTAGTTTTAATGTATCTACTTCCTGCTTACGGTTACGCTCTACATAATGAAAAATATAGTAAATAAGGTTCCAAATAAATAATAGAAAAAAATCATTGATAACGTTTCGGGTAATTTCATTTAACAAAGAAATTTTGGGACCTGTAGAGTCTTTAAGCCCAATCAATTTTTCTATTGCTACATTGGTACACGCATAAAGTATAGCAAACAACAGCGTAACGCTAACAAATGAAAAAATCTGCTGCTGTAGCGGTTTTTGCAAAAAATGATATTCTTTAATCACCATCCGCATCAGGTGAGAAAACAATATACCAAGTGAAATGCCCAAACAAACCAAAAAGAAAAAATTATCTATTTTTCTGGTGGAAAGGGTTAGGTAAAAAAATAAAGAAATGACAAAGTTTGCACCCCACCCACCTAGTTGGCACATCCAGTATGTTGATAGCTTTTTTAACATTTAATTA
>JBBQTZ010000284.1:0-5441 GCA_038234405.1 Chitinophagales bacterium | reverse complement strand
TAGTACCCGGGGTCGTCAGGAATGTGCATCTTTCTGTATTTACCCAGGTAGGTGCCGTCAGCATCAATTACGGCAGCGGTATTAAAGTATAAACCGGGTGCTGCCTTTTCAAAAAGAGAAAGTAACAACACGGCATTTACTTCTTTTGCTATCACTGCAAACATTTCAGTTAAAGGCCCTGGAACAGCATCTGCCAGGTTAAAATTTTCATAGTCTTCCACATCGCAAAAATAAAGGGAGGCAAAAAGCTCCTGCAGGCAAATGATTTGTGCGCCTTGTGCGGCAAGTTCATAAATTTTATTCTTTGCCTTTTCCAGGTTATCTGCGACGCTTTTTGTGATGGGCATTTGTACAATCCCTACTTTTATCTTTGACATAAATTATAGTATCTAAGGTATTTATATTTTGTTTATGCTACTGTTTACATAGATAATTGAAATTTGATTGCAAAACAAATTTTTGTGGTAAATACAATTTTAATCAGCTTATGCTAAATTGTTTTTCTTTTTTTGTTTGGGTTGATGTGTTTGAGCTAGAAAGCATTTTTATTTTGGTGCTGGCACCCGGCACTGATAGGCGCAACGGCCCCGGCGCTGCTTATTGGCTCCGTTGAGAGACGTTGCTTGGAATCTCATAATTTGGAGAGGGGAAGGCGCATTCATCACCATTTATGAATTCTGTGAATTAACCGGCTTAGCAGAACATACTTCCAGGCAACGTCTCTCAACGAGCCTTAGCAGGGCCGAGGACGTTGCGGCTATCAGGATTACTATTTGTCCTCATTGAAGTTCACATCTTCCATCTCCATAAAGTTGGTGACAGGATAAATGCCTTGCTCGCCTGTTAAATAAAATTTTGCAGAACTATGAAGATATTCAATAGGATTAATGGCAAGTTGCCATTTTCCTATACATGGATTATTGTGCATGTAATTTAATTTCTGCCAAACAAATTCATTGCTACGGCAATCTTTCCAGTCAAATGATAACTCCCATACTTCATGGAGTTTTTTATTTGCTTTCCTGCTCATTTTCACACTTCCTGCTAATATTTGAAGCAATGTTGTTTCATTATTCTTTTCCAGCCGCTCTATTATTTCATAAGCCATAAATCTTTTACCATTACCAATGATGGTGTTGATGGATTGCCTGGTATTGATGAAACTGATTAATGCATGTACATGATTGGGCATGATGACATAGCCATTGATAAAATGACCTTTACTTTTTAAATGATCAAACCAGTTGTAGATAATATCATAGCCATTTACTTTATCAATTAACGGTAGCCATTGATGGCAGGTGAAAGTGATGAAGAAAATTCCGTTGTTATGTGGGATGGTTGTTTTTACTGGCATTGTTCAAAGATAAATGAAGAGCGGGTTTATTTTGGTGCTGGCACCCAGCACTGATAGGCGCAACGTCCTCGGCGCTGCTTATTGGCTCGTTGAGAGACGTTGCTTGGAATCTCATAATTTGGAGAGGGGAAATTTGATGGTGAAAGAATTTGAAGGGAAAGAGATGTTGTCTGGAATCAAGGGTGGGTTTATTTTGGTGCTGGCACCCAGCACTGAATGGCGCAACGTCCTCGGCGCTACCTATTGGCTCGTTGAGAGACGTTGCTTGGAATCTCATAATTTGGAGAGGGGAAGGCGCATTCATCACCATTTATAAATTCTGTGAATTAACCGGCTTAGCAGAACATACTTCCAGGCAACGTCTCTCAACGAGCCTTAGCAGGGCCGAGGACGTTGCGGCTATCAGGATTACTATTTGTCCTCATTGAAGTTCACATCTTCCATCTTCACTTTGGCTTCCGTTACGGCAACTTTAAAGCCAGGTAAATAAATTTCATGCAATGCCCTATCGCTCATATTTACATTGACCGTATTGCGATTGGTTTCCTGGTTATTGGCAATGAAATGTTTTACACAGGCGGATATACCCTGCGACTGTACACCATTAATATAGCCAACAACCATTTTAGATATCAGGTAAGGGTCTTCGCTCAGATACTCAAAGTTTCTGCCATTTAAAGGGCCACGAATTATATTAATTCCGGGCCCCAAAATGATATCCTTCTTTCTATATTTCGCTTCTTCACCCAATACCTTTCCATATTCAAATCCAAGTTGTGGGTTCCAGGTAGCGGCCAATGTATTGCCTGTTGGCAAATAAGTGCCGGAGTCATTTATATTGTTAAGCGGCTCCCAGTTTTCATTCAATTCCATTCTTACGCCATGCGGACCATCAGAAGGATTTAAAGACGGAATACCCAAACGAGGAACAGCACCATTTAAAAATTTAGCTTTTGCATGAATTAGGGAAACCTTTTCTTCAATTGTCATTTTTTTGACAAGATTATTAATTTGGGTTTCAACAGCAGTTGCAACTTTATTTTGAGCAAACGAATTAATTTGAAAAAGAAAAAAAGAAAAACAAAATGCATAACGTTTTAATGAATACATATACTAATTATTTAAAGTTTGTAATAAAAAATTATTTATAATTAAAATTAAAATTTTTAAAAAAAGAATTCTGTTAATTCGTATTTTTAAAAATAACTTGAGGAGTAAAAAAAAATTAAAACTAATATCAAATTAACATGAATATTGTATAATTTTATAAATTGACGTTTATATATACACATTATGAAGCCACAGTTATTGAAAATGTCAGTAGATTCGTTGTTGTCTTTTAGTGTTAGACATGATATTGTTCCATACTTTTTTAACAAGTGGCATTACCATGCCGAAGTAGAATTGCTACACATTGAAAAAGGGAGTGGCACACAATTTATTGGTGATAATATCAGCAGATTTACGGAAGGAGACATTTTAATGATTGGATCAAATCTTCCTCATTATTGGCGTTGCGATGAAAATTATTTTGAAAACAATCCCGAATTATTTGCAGAAGCAAGGGTTACACATTTTCTTCCTGATTTTTGGGGTAACCAGTTTTTAGATTTACCTGAGAATAAACTCCTAAAAGAATTACTTACAAAAGCAAATAGCGGCATTAAAATTACCGGTAATACCAATAGAAAAGTTGCTGAGATTTTAAAAAAACTGACTGTATCAAAAACTGTAGAAAGAATAATTTTACTCATTGAAGCGCTGCATATTATTTCAATTTCAAAAGATATTGAAACAATCGCCACATCAGGGTTTCAAAATACATATAACGAATCGGAAACGGAGCGGCTAAATGATATTTATAAATTCACCATGAGCAATTTTGACAAAAAAATAAGTCTTGAAGAAATTTCAAGTATTGCCCATATTAGCCCTAATTCTTTTTGTAGATATTTTAAAACCCAAACAAAAAAAACCTACTCCCAATTTTTAATGGAAATAAAAATTGGCAATGCCTGCAAACTTTTAATAGAGAATAAAAAAAGCATCAGTTGCATTTGTTATGAAAGTGGATTTAATAACTTCTCTAACTTCAATAGATATTTTAAATCCATTACTGGCAAAAGTCCTTTACAATACAAAAAGACCTTTACCAAAGAACATGGCAATTTTGATATTTAATACCGTATGAATGTTCGCAATAGTCACAATCCATTATTATAAACAACAGGTACAACTGCAATATATCGGGTAAATTTAGTTGTGCATTCCCTATTGTATATTTTAACCTTTAGTTTTAAATTGAAAATACAATTTCAATTTCAACTGAAAAATCTTTACTAAAATAAAAATTAAACCTATTTTCAAAGAACTAATTGCAAATAATATTATTAACTTATAACGTTATATTTTACTTGTAGTAAAAGTTAGGTAATAGCTAATTTTTTTAATACAAGTAAAAAGGATTTAGATTGTTTCTATTAATCCATTTACCAATCTTGCAATTTGTAATGGATTGTCATTTTGCAACGCTGCCGGCAACAAATTCTCTGGAAAATCCTGGTAACAAACCGGCCTTGTAAAACGATAGATAGCCTGAGTACCAACTGAGGTTGTTCTTACATCAGTAGTAGCCGGAAAAGGGCCACCATGAACCATTGCATGGCAAACTTCTACTCCGGTAGGGAAGCCATTTATCAACAACCGCCCTGCCCTGGATTGCAATGCGTCTATCAACAAACCAGCATTGGCCAAATCATTTTCGGTACCGTGGATGGTTGCAGTTAATTGTCCCTGCAAATGTTTACAGCAATTGATTAACTCATCCATATCATTGGCAACAATTGCTACCGATGATGGGCCAAATACTTCATCTAGTAAACCCGGATTATTTAAAACGGTTGCAACATCAGTTTGTAATAAATGAGGTACCGGCTGCACAGCATCAAAAGTTGTTAAGCCTTGTGTACCGGTTATGGTTAGTTGCCCGGTTATTCCTTTTGAATAGGCATTGCAGATGCCCGTTGTTAACATTGCTACTGCAGGCTTGGTGGCCAATGCATCTTTCAACAACCCAATAAAATTTGCTGAAACCTCATTTTTCAACAACAGAAAAATGCCTGGGTTGGTACAAAACTGACCAGCACCCATTACAATAGAGCCAGCAAAATTCTCAGCAAGAGATGCTGACTTTTCGGCTAACATTTCGGGCAAAAAAACTACTGGATTTACGCTGCTCATTTCGGCATAAACCGGTATAGGTTCATTGCGCCTAACTGCTGTATCGTACAACGCTTTACCGCCTTTAAAAGACCCTGTAAAGCCCACTGCTTTTATTGCTGGATGAATTGCCAATGCCTGTCCTACTTCATTGCTTTTGCCATGAACCATACTAAAAACCCCTTCTGGCATATTGCATTTTATAGCTGCATTTATAATGGCTGTACCTACTAATTCGCAAGTGGCAGGATGGGCTGGATGGGCTTTAAAAACCACCGGACAACCGGCTGCCAATGCAGACACCGTATCGCCGCCAGCTACAGAAAATGCCAACGGAAAATTGCTTGCTCCAAATACAGCTACCGGGCCAAGCGCTACTTGCATTTGCCTGATATCTGCTCTGGGTAAAGGTTTACGGTCGGGCATTGCTTTATCAATAATGGCATTAACCCAATTACCTTTATCAACCATTGCTGCAAACAGTTTTAATTGACCAGTGGTTCTTCCCCTTTCACCAGTAATTCTTGCAATGGGCAAACCTGTTTCGTTGCTTGCGGTAGTAATTAATAAATCGCCTATCGCTTCTATTTCGGTAGCAATACATTCCAGAAAAGCTGCTTTCTCTTTCCCACTCTTATTTTTATAAATTACAAATGCAGCTTGTGCTTTATCCACTGCTGCATTTATTTCGTCTGTAGTGGCTTCTGTAAATACAGTTGTACCAGGGTTGCCTGTAAATACATCGTACCCTGTAAAGGTTGTTGTACCGTTTGCTGACAAAGTATTTCCGATTAAATTTTTTCCGAGTATTTCCATTATGCTATTGTGTTTATAAGTGTACCAATATTTTCTATTGTTATTGTAA
>JBBQTZ010000283.1:0-5458 GCA_038234405.1 Chitinophagales bacterium | reverse complement strand
CTGTAATAGCCAGGTATTAATCCTTGCAGATTGATATTGACTAAATTATTACCTCTGGTACCTTGTACAATCTGCTCTTTCACCAAAATATTTTGGGCAGTATAGATAAATGCTTTGATGGTTTCTGGTTGTGTAAGTTCTATATTTACTGCTACCTGGTTATGTGCAGGGTTTGGATAAGCTTGCAGCATACATTGGGCAGCAGCATTGGTACGCATTATTCTAATTATATCGCACTGTTCTTTTACACAGCCACCCCAAAGCACTGCACGCAGACAAACCAAATAGGTGCCGGTATCACTAAACATATACATAGGGTCGTTTTGCGCTATTGTTACAGATGCACCACTCGATAGCTTGGTAAACGTCCACCGCTGCTGAAGTATAGCGGTATTGCTGGTTGCAAAAAAGAATAATTTATTGGGCATGTATCCATCCCTGCGGTAAACATAGCTTGCCATTTTATTATCACAATTTAAAACGGGCGGCCTAACGGTAACAGAATCGCATTTATAGCTTACACAATTGGGCCCCGACTGCACTTTTAGGCAAACAAGATACCTGCCCGGTTCTGCATATTCGTGTGAGGTGTTCCAGCCACTGGCAATACTGCCATCTCCAAAACTCCAACTGGCAATGCTTGCTGATACTGTTGGTGAAGTGTTGTTGGTGAAGTGTATTTTCTTTCTGTTGATAGAATCTTGCCTGCTGGTAAATCTTACTATCAGCGAACAAGTAGTAGGCGGCGTAACGGTATCGCCTTGTACAACAATTATTTTGCAGGTATCGGTAAAGCAGGTATTACTAAGTTTTGCTTTAAGACAAACGACATAGCTGCCCGGTTGTGCATATTGATGAACTATGTTAGCCCCTACACCCTCTTTACCATCTCCAAAATTCCAGGTAATTACAGCGTTGGGATTGGCAGTAAGGCTACCATAACTAAAATAAACTTTTTTGTGTTGCACGCTATCTATCCTCCAGCTAAAGTTTGCAGAAATTTGGCAAGGTGCTGGTATTCCACTTACTATAATTGTTTTACAAAATGCTGCCACACAAGCAATTGAACCCGAGGTTGTTACAGCTTTTTTTATTCTTAAACATACCTGATAAGTTCCCGGAAAGGCATAACTATGGGTTGGATTACTGTTGTTTAATACCGGCACTGAACCATCTCCAAAACTCCAGTAGCTTGAGTCGTTGGCTGCTGTACCGGTAGAGGTATTTATAAAACGATACACATTATTTGCAATACCGGCAATACTATCTCTGGTGATGGTAAAGCTAGCTGCCAAATTGCAGGCTTGCTGTACTATTATGGTTTGGCATGTTTCCTTTATACAGGTGGCGCCGCCAGCAAAATTTGCATTCTTTTTTACAACCAAACATACCCTGTATGTACCAGGCTGGCTGTAGGTATGTGAAGGATTAATATTAGCAGAATGACTGCCATCGCCAAAAGTCCAGCTTATAGAATCTGTAGATGATAGTGGACTACTTTGGTTGGTAAAAATAATTTTTAGGCGGTTGGTAGTGTCTGCATGGTTGGTAAAAGCAGCAGTTAAAGTACAGGTATTGGGTGCCTGAATTTGCAATTGCCTGCAGGTATCATCTGCACAAAGACTATCTTTTTTTACAAATAAACATGCGCTAAAAAGGCCGGAACTGGTATAAATATGGGTAGGATTGTAATCCGTTGAATAAGTACCATCTCCAAAATGCCATTTTACCAAATAATTAGCGGCAACAGGGTTAGTGGTATTGTAAAAACGAACCCTATTTGGTTGCAAAGAATCTCTTTCAAAACGAAAATTGGCACCAATATTACAAGGTTCAGGCACTTGCCGTACGGCAATTGTTTGGGTAATAGTGGCAGTACAAACAGCTACACTATTGGGCGATAATCTTATCACAGTATGCGTTACATTGTAGGTACCTGCGTGGCTGTAAGTATGTGTTGGATGATAGCTGCTATCAACAATACTGCTATCGCCAAACTTCCATGTATGGTGAACATACACTGAGTCGTAATTAGTTGCCGCATAAAAATAAACCTGATTACCAACAACTCTAAAAGTAAAATTTGCAGTACATGTTTGCGCACCAGATTGTGCAAAACTGTTATTTGTAATTAAACTAACACATAAAAGTAGAAGGATAAGTAGCTTTTTCATGGCCGTTGATTTAAGGGTATTAAATAATTTTCAAGTGGTTACAATAATAGATACGGCAGGTTTAATAAGCGTTGCCCGTAATAAAAATAATTTAAAAAAGCTTTATGCAAACACAACCGACTTCTTGTTCTATTTTGAATGAATATCTCCAAATAATGTCTTTATTGATTCACCCAAAAAATAATTTACCTGCTCTACATCTTATTGTTTACAGCCTTTAGTTTTTGTGTTGACTAAATAAAGCATTTTCATCTTTCAGGTACATATTAATAAATCAGCACTCAATAAATGTTTATATTTATTGAGTCAGTAAATTGTAAATCAGCCCATAATTTAAATAAAAAGCGCTGAATCAACTTAACTGCTTCGTAATCAATGGCTGAGATTTCTCCGTAAATATTATCTACCATCACCACTAGTAAAAAGCCGCTTTTTTATAAGATGCAAACATTAATTTCAGTTAATAAAAACAAACTAACAGCTATGGCACAAATAGAACTTTACTTTGATGGTTACTGTCCGGAAAGCCTGTTAAAAGGCAAACAGGTTGAAATGAAATTGAATAAGGATGACTTCTGGGAAAGTCTGGAAACTGGTTTACAGATGACAGTATTTCCTCCTTATGCTGCTATTTTAAGATGGCGGGGTAAGGGTAAATACCGGGAGTCTTCTAACGAAATTGCTTCGGATGAATTGGTTGGTTTGGTACTTACTGCAGCAGCCACTGAAACGGGGATGGAGATATTTCCGGATAAGGAAAAGATAATTTGCAATAACGTTGATTTAGAAAGATACCTTTCGGAAATAGATCCCGGCAATTAGAAGGTATCATCCTTATAATAGTAACGATTTTTAATGACTATCCGCAATTGAGTACAACTTTACAAAATAGATAACTTTCATTAAAAATTGTGTCACGTGGCCTCATCTCAACCCTTCTCCAAAGGAAAAGGAACTCGAAGATTGGAGCGAAAAAATCTTTAGTATGGAGTTAATCTTTTGTTTGCACCTCTTTGCGGATAGTCGTTCGGTTTTTATAACCTGGATCCAACAATTAATAGTAAGAATACAACCAAATAATGGCAATCAAAAAATAAGAATTATACAGTTCCCTTTGGGCAGGTTGTGATAAAGTAAGAGGGGCGATGGAGCCAAGCCAGTACAAAAATTATGTATTGCTGTTGTTGTTTTTGTAAAGTATGTGAGCGACAAATATGCCAATGATTCTTATGGGTTAATTAAAATACCTGTTGATGGTGGTTTTTAAGATTTGCATGCCTTAAAAGGGAAAATGGAAATTGGCGAAACGCTACGAGACACTGTTACCATTACCAGCGACCGCAATAAAACTATTAGAAGATAGAGTGACCAAACATTTGGAAATGATGGGCTTTATAATCTAAAGAGTTCGACTTCCACCACTTTAATAAATGAAATAAATATGGCAAAAAATAAAACCATAACAGTTAAAGGCATTGAAATTGTTTTGTATAAAGACAAACAGGAGGACTTTATTAGTCTTACCGACATAGCAAGACATAGGGATACCGAACGCAGCGACTATATTTTGCAAAATTGGATGCGAAACCGAAGTACCATTGAATTTATAGGGCTATGGGAGCAATTCAATAACCCTGATTTTAATTCCATCGAATTCGATGGAATTAAAAATATGGCAGGTTCCAATAGTTTTTCTCTAACGCCAAAACGCTGGATAGAAACTACCAATGCTAAGGGTATTGTATCCAAAACCGGAAGGTATGGAGGCACTTTTGCTCACCGTGATATTGCCTTTGAATTTGCTTCCTGGTTGAGTACCGAGTTTAAATTTTACCTCATCAAAGAATTTCAACGACTCAAAGATGACGAAAACGACCGATTGAACCTTACCTGGAACCTGCACCGAACCCTAAGCAAAATAAACTACCGTATTCATACCGATTCCATCAAGGAACATATTGTACCCAATAGTATTACTAAAGAGCAAGCCAATTTGGTATATGCCAACGAAGCCGATGTATTAAACGTGGCGCTGTTTGGAAAAACCGCCAAACAATGGCGAGACCAAAACCCCATGGCCAAAGGCAATATTAGAGACGAGGCGAGCATTGAACAATTACTAGTATTGGCCAATATAGAAAGCCTGAATGCTGAATTTATAAAAATGAATTTGCCATAAAGCGAACGACTGATAAAGCTAAACTGCACTGCCATTACACAATTGAAAGCCATTATTGGAAACCCTCAACTAAAAAAACTACATTGAGGAAAGCGCTTTTTAGAATCATAACAAAAACGATCTCTTGTTAATCCTGAAATCCCATAAATTATGGTTCAGATAATTTTAAGTCAACTAACTAAAATGGGTAAAAGAACTTTTTTAGAAAAAGTATTTCTGCTGCACGAAGAATTTCAACGACCCTTTGGGCAAATAAAAGTGTAACCCAAAAGCCGTCACTTATCCGATTTAGAAAAATTGATAAATACCAAATTTGCTGCGGCGGTGCTAAGGAATAAAGATTTGTACCAAACCATTGTAGAACATCGCAGAACCCTTACACCCATCACGGGAATTAATTATGCCAAACATGCTCCGGTCAACAATAATCCTATTCCGCCTGATGCTATTATTGCAGCATGGGAAAAAGACTATGTAACCATGCAACAAAGTATGTTATACAATCCATCGCTTTCTTTTGCACAATTGATAGCGAGAATAAAACAATTAAAATCAAGCATCAACAGATTGTAAATCGCTTCCCATCAACCTCTTTCAACGAGCATAAGCAGCGAGAAGTATGCTGCGTTTGCCGGTAATAATCTTTGCTTTTTTTAGATCAGCTTCTTCTATTCAATTGCAATAGGATTCCATAATATTGGTTATATTATATTGCTCCGTAGTTGGTAACGTGCTTGGCTAACATAGGGGGGAATGGGGAGGGGGGTTGGGAATGGGGTGGATTACTGATGACGACATCTTTTGGCGGCAATGAAACATAATTTTGTCATACAACTAAATGAATAAAAAGGGTTTACTGCCATCAATATAATTAAAAAGACCATAATATTTCATTTACAATAATTCAATCTGTATATTGTAACCTAAACCTAAACAAAACCTTATTTTAAAAATAATGCGCTGCTTATTAATACCACCCCAAACTCTTTTATTCCAAAAAAATAATGATCAATCTTCAACCATTTTAATCAATGGCTGAGGTGTTGCTTCACATATTAAATAAGAGCTCATCTATCGTTGGCTACCAATGTCCACAAATACTTTA
>JBBQTZ010000282.1:0-5481 GCA_038234405.1 Chitinophagales bacterium | reverse complement strand
GAAAAAGTGGCCGCAGGGCTTACCTGTGTTAGAACTGAAGTGGCCATAGCATCGGATGATTCCATGTTGGTTCGTTATGGAAGTGCCGTTGCTGTTGCCACCCACAATATTGG
The DNA here is from genome assembly GCA_038234405.1 of Chitinophagales bacterium. Classification (GTDB taxonomy): domain Bacteria; phylum Bacteroidota; class Bacteroidia; order Chitinophagales; family Chitinophagaceae; genus Ferruginibacter. Next base: position 5,368 of record JBBQTZ010000282.1, on the reverse strand, counting down.
GGTAATGAATAATGTAATTTGGAATTATACCAATGCTGCTTTCAATAATAATATTGAATTTGTAATTGCGGCACAGTACGTAGCTACTTCCGCTGAAGATAACCCGCTTTTGCCGGTATATAGCGGCACCAATTCATCTACTATTCTCAGTAATTTCAGGGCATGGGGACAAGCCGGAAATTTTGGGGTCAATTATGATATTGGTCAATTATGGACTACCCGGAATATTGACAGTGACGGTGCCGGAACAAATGCAGGAATTGTAGGACTTGCTTATCTTGGTACAGTTTGTACGTTGAACAGGTACCATATTTTACAAGATTTTACCGGGCTTAATACGGCTGGTTCAGGATTTTCCCTCGAAGTATTAACGGTGCATGAAACTGGTCATAACTTTAATTGTGTGCATGATGCTGCTGGTTCGCCCTTTATTATGGCTCCTGCTGTAAACAACACCCGTTTATGGAGTAGCGCTAGCATTAGCGCTGTAGATGCATTTGTTGCAACAAGAAACTGTTTGGCACAATGCAGCAGTTCGGGGCCGCTCGTTGCCGACTTTATTGCAAGCCCTTCAACCATTTGTATAGGAGGCTCCATCCAGTTTTTAGATCGCTCCATTGGTGGGCCCACCTCTTGGAAATGGAGCTTTTCCCGAGGTACGCCCATTATATCAACCTTGCGAAACCCTACTATTTCTTTTGCTTCGGCTGGAATAAAAAACATAGTTCTGGTAACGAATAATGGCAACGGTGCAGTGGTAAAGGCAGCCCAGGTAATAGTGAGCAGCCCACCTGCAGCAGCAGCTTGTGTTAATACTGGTGAAGGAACTACCAATGCAGGCATCAATTCATTTAGCCTGGGTAATATTAATAAAGTAACAGGCGGAGTGGCTGCGGATGGTGATAAGTACCTCGATTTTGCCTGTACTGACAATACCATTTTGGCCGCCGGCACCAGCTATACTGCCAGGGCCAACGTTGGCACTAACAACCCGGCCAATTCATTTAACCTGGTACAATTTTTTATTGATTACAACAACGACGGCGATTTTGCTGATGCCAATGAAGCTGTGTATAGTTCTCCTCAGTGCTACATCGGCAATCATACATTTTCATTTAATACAATTGCCAACCCACCGGTTTTAAACCAACTATTGAGGGCTCGTTTAATTGCCAAAGATTGTGTTTCGGGCATCAATGCATGTGTTAACCCAACAGCAGGGCAGGTAGAGGATTACAGTGTACTATTCCTTGGGCCAGAACCTGCCTGTAACTTTAATTACTGGTCGGGCGCCAACAATAAAGCCTGGGAAAATCCAATGAACTGGAGTTGTGGAATTATTCCCAATTCAACCACCAATGTAATTATCGGTTCTGGCAAACCTAATTATCCTGAAATAAATTCAATGGCCTTTTGCAAGAGTTTATTCAACACATCTGGCACTTCTGTTATTGTTACTACAGGCTTTAAACTGGAAATTGTTGGCAATAATTAAGCGTAAAAGCTGAATCCTTATTTAATTAAAACGGGAATGATACCTCGGGGTTCGGGTGAGTAATAGTGCACTGCATCCGTAAAAATACTTCCCTAAAATGTGTAAGTAATTTGCTACAATAGGTGTATTTGATTGGTAGGTTGCCTTTATTTTTACTAAGATTGTTTTCAACTTTTTCACTTGCAGATTTTAAATATTAATGCAATTACTTGGTGGCTACCGGCCTTGGGGTAAGGGCTAAAAACAACAGCATAAGCAAGGCTCCTGATCTCGCCTCCTTCCATCATCAGGTTTCTATACTCTATGCTTTTTTGGCCCATACAAAGCACAGCTAAATGCATTAATACAGACAGTATTTTCATTTGGTAAAAATAAAAAGTTGCTACCGCTACCAGGTTATAGTCAAATTAAATTTTGGATAGCGATACTGCTTCATTTTCTAAAGAATAGAATTGCTGTCCTTTTTTAACTGAATCAATAATCTCATTTACCGTAGGCATAATCTCCGGCGGAATACGCAGGGTTAAGTTATTTTCTGTTTTATTGTTTAAAAGTAAAACCGCATAATATAGCGGTGCATATCTTTTTTGCAGCTCCGGGCCATGAGCAGCGTCAGTAAATAAATTAAACACAAGATTGAGTTGCTCCTGTATTAACAGTTGTTCAAAAAACCAATTTAGTTTATCATAGTTGCTTTCTTTTAATAATGCCGTTATTTTATTCTGCAGGTTTTCGAAAATGCCATTCCATACTTCTATGATGATTTGATTTCTTATTCCTAGGATATTTCCTTTTACCTTAGTATTGTAAGTTGAAGTTAGATCTAAAGAAGAGGGTTTCTTTATATTTCCCTCATAATACAGACCTGCCAAATTATTCAGCGACTTTAACTCTCCCTTGTCAATAGCAAGGAGCCAATACTTTTCTGCTTCTGCAAATTTTTGCTGTTCATGATATAGTACTGCCAAATTAAAAAGAGCCTTTTCAAGTCCCTTTTCAATAGCAAGTAGGTAATACTTTTCTGCTTCAGATTTTTTTTGTTCTTCATCAAAAAGATACCCTTCAACAAAAAACTTAATTCCATCGGCTTCATTTTCTATTTCGGCTACTAACTGATGTGCGGCATTAAAGTCTTTTTCTTCAATCAACTTTACAATATCATTTTTTAAATCAGCATATTTTTTGGGCAATGCCAATAAGGAAAAGTCTGAATTTTTTGGTTGCATAGCTGTAGTCAGTTCAAGCAGTTCGTCTCTTTGTGCGGTGGAAGTGTACCTGCTTTGTGCAAAAGCTTTTGTAAATACCAGGGCTTTATCATAACCCAGTTTTTTATTTTTTAAATTACTGATATGGTCACTTGTCAGTTGTTGTAACTCTGCTGCATCGTACCAGCTTTCTAAAAAAATGCTTAGCCATTTGGCTTTTCTTTTTTGTTCGGGGTTGCCTTGTGTTACTATCAACCACATGTTAAAAAAACGCTCTGATATGCGGTATAGGTGGTTTTTTTTATCGGTGGTAATGGTGTCAATTATACCGGCATTGCTCAGTTGTTTTATATTGGCAGAAATCAGTTTGCTTTCCATTCGGCATTTTTCCACCAGCTCTTTTGTAGCACAGGCCTCCCATATAAAAGCCATTTCGGCAATAATTTTTCTTTGTGCCGCAGGCAAATTATTCAGCCGCTCCTGGTAAAGCGTGGTTACATTGTCCATTACTTTTCGCAGGTATTCGTAGCCATACAAATCCGAGTTTTGCAGTAAAATCTGTATAAAAAACTGCAGGGTACGGGGCAGGCCATCTGTTAAAATGCGGATGGCTTCTATTTTGCCAATATTGTTTTTTGCAAATACGGCCAACTGGGGTAGTTCCATTAAATGGCTCCAGTGATTAAGCAGTTCAATAATTTCTTTTGTGCTGAGTGCTTCCAATCGGTGTCGCCTGAAAAATTCATAAAATGGCTGGTCGTATTGCCAAAAATGTTCGTCCATCCGGGTGCTGCCAGCTACCAGTTGTATATCATTATAGTTAAGTAGTGTTTCCCTTAACAGGTGGCCATCATCGCTAAAGTTGCCTACTATCCGGTCAAAATTATCCAGCAGCAGCACTACTTTTTTTTTGTACTTTACCAGTGTCTCATGGATAACAGTGTAGAGGTATCGGGTGTATGCCTGGTCGTTATCAAATTCGCCATATTCCTTTAACTCCAGGGCCAGAGGTTTACCCAATTTAATCGACAGCTCTTTCAACACTTCTTCCCACAGGTCGAACAGGCGATAAATGCCAGCTTGTTCTTCTGCAAGGTTAACGGCAATGTATTTTTTTTGCAGTGTTTTATTTTCTTCTATCTCTGCTTGTATGCGCCTGAGCAAAGTAGATTTTCCGCTACCCCTTCTTCCCAGTATCAACTCGTGTTGCACCGGGTCTTTATCTGCTTTGCTCATGATACTGCTTACAATGATTTCAAACTCTGCCTGTCTGATTACAAAATTATTTTTGATAGCGGCATTGTCGCTATTGGCAGCTTGGTAAAGGCTAAGCTTATCAACAAACCAATTAACTGTTTGCGGTTTGGTATTTTTATTTTCAGTCATGGTAAATGGGGTTGTTGCGTTTCCAGAATGCTTTTAAAAAAGGAGATTGAAATAAATAAACATTACCATGTTCTGTGATGTAGCCATCTTTTTCCAGCCCGTCAATTAAGTCCATTCTTTCCATTATCTTATTGTGTTTGCCGGCTATATCGTGTATTTTTTGCTGACTGATGGTTTCCCGATGGGCAATATGTATCAATATCTCATTTACAAAAGCTGCTTCATCGGCAGGCATATAATCAAAAATCCTGTTCTTCCAATCCTTAAAATGGTCGGTTGATTTTATAACGCTTTCGTATGCATGATCAATAGCTGCTTCTGTAATGACAGGGTTATCAACTTTTCTCGCATTTTTATTTATTTCATCCAGCATCAGGTTAATAAAATAAGGAACGAAGTATTGTATTTTAGAAAGCAGGTAGGTCGTTTGTACAGGATCATACTGAACAGATGCGTTATTGTCGGTAGCCCATCCTATATAAACAACTGCTTCAGCTTGTGTAAGCGGCTCAAATTTTATTGGATTAAAGTCGTTGATATCTGTTGTTCTGCCCTCTATCGATTTCACTACATAATGAATTCCAATGGAACCTGCCAATACCAGTCGCAGATTTTTAAACTGGTCATCCTGCCTCCATCGCCGGATGTTTTTTAGGATTGCTGCTGCCTCTTCTTTTTTATTTCCTTTATTCAGGCTATGAAGTACCTCGGGCAATTCATCAATAAACAGCACAATTTTTAGCTCCCTGTTGTTTAATTTGGGAATGAGCCTGTCTATTTCTTCCGGGTAATTAATGGCTGCATCCTTCATTTTTATCTTTCCTTCAATTGAAATCTCTTCTATTTTATGTTCGTTCCAAATTTCAGTGAGCCAGGCTAATTTTTTCTGAAATGGTTTAAGGCATTTAATTATCAGCTCATAAAAGCGTTTATAAAATTCACCCTCCGACCTGATTCCCTGTATATTTTCAAACACGCACTTATAGCCATCAGGGCAGTTTTCTGACATATAAACCATTACAGAAGATTTGCCTACCCTTCTTGGTGCAGCAATCAGGGCATTATTGCCTTTCTCCAATTCTTCCCAAATTTCAGCTACAATGTGTGGCCTTGAATAATAATAGTCCCCTTTTGCTGTATTGCCGATAATAATTTTAGGGCTAATCCAATTTTTGTTCATTTGACAATAATTTAATTGTTAAGTCAATTTGACAACAAATATATTGTCAAAAACATTTAGCAACAAATTTATTGTTAAAGTATTTTTAGGAAAGAAGTTGAA
>JBBQTZ010000281.1:0-5499 GCA_038234405.1 Chitinophagales bacterium | reverse complement strand
GTATTGCCAGGTATAGACCCGGAAACGCCCAACCTTGGTGCTAATTTAGAACCCTACCCGCTGGTACGCACAGTAAACGTGGGCGTAAACATTAATTTTTAATTACTAACACTTGCTAATATGAACAAGAAATTTCAAATTATTCTAATTGGCTGCCTCGGCAGCGTACTTTTCTTTTCCTGTAAAAAAGTCTCAGATTTTTTGGATAAGCCACCGGGAGTGGACATAGATGAAAACGTTATTTTTTCAGCAAAGCTCCAAACGGAAATATATATGGCCACACTCTATCAGTTTGGTACACATGCGCCGTTTCCTTTACGGGCTGCTGATGCAGGCTTCTCAGGGTTTCCTACTACAGGTGGGGCTTTTAATGGTAATATGAATACAGCTACTATTGGGATAACAGACGAAGGGGAGCAGAGTGAAAGTTTTGCAGTTGTACAAGACTGGAATAATGCTTCTGTAACGCCACTTAATATTATATCAAGGGAGGATCAACGGTATGTTTTACGGTGGATGGCCATTCGTGTTGCCAATATAATTTTAGAAAGGGCCGATGAAATACCTGATGCGGACCAGGCTTATAAAGACATAATAAAAGGCGAAGCTTTATTTATAAGAGCTTTAAATAACTTTGAAACCTTTAAACGTTATGGTGGTTTTCCTATAGTAAGCAAAAGGATAGTTACGCTTGACGAATCAAAAATACCACGCAGTTCTGTGGCAGATTGTGTTGACGCTATTGTAAAAGATTGCGATGAGGCTATTGCCAAATTACCACAAACACAACCTTCCAACTTTACCGGAAGAGCTCACAAAGGCGCAGCACTTGCTTTAAAAGCCCGAACACTTTTATATGCAGCAAGCCCATTGTTCAATACTGCCACACCCTATTTAAGTGCTGGTAGCCCAGAAGATAATAAATTAATATGTTATGGTAATGCCGACAACAACCGGTGGAAACTTGCTGCCGATGCTGAAAAAGCAGTATTGGATTGGGCTGCTTCAAATGGTTTTGCATTAATTGATGTACCGGCAAACAGGATACCTGTTTTTGCGCCGGGTGGTATTGTAAATGGCAACTACCGTACTTCATGGCAGCAGCCAGATAACCAGGAAACCATTCTATCCTGCAAATTGTTTGGTGGTCCAAAAAGCAATGGTGCATGGCCATGGCAGTTTTTTTTACCGCGTAATAATTATGTACCTAACGCAGGTGGTAACTGGACTCCACCGTCACCCACTTTTAATTTTGTACGTAAATACGAAAAAAGAGACGGTACTCCTCAAACATGGGATTTAGTAACCGGGGGAAATGATTTATTACAGAAGTTTGATCAACTAGATCCTCGTTTTGCACAAACCATTTGTTATACCGGCGCAAGGCTACATGTTAATGTAACAAGAATGCCTATTTACGAAGGCACAACATCCAACAAATCTACCGCTAAAGGTGGCTTTTGGATGCTGAAATGGATACCAGATGCTATCCCAACCGCAGCACAAATAGTAAATGCACCAATTTTCAGAATGAATGAAGTGCTATTAAGTTATGCTGAAGCCCTCAATGAATTTAGCAGCGCACCTGCTATTGAAGCGTATGCGGCAGTAAACGCAGTACGCAACCGTTCGGGTATGCCCGACTTGCCAGCAGGATTAACAAAAGACCAATTTAGAATAAGAGTACGCAATGAAAGGGATATTGAAATGGCTTTTGAAGATTATCGCTTGTGGGATATACGCCGCTGGATGATAGCAGAACAGGATGGCGTAATGCAGGGAAATATGTTGGGCTTAGAAATTACAAGACTTAATAGCACGCTACCATTTCCCACAGCATTTAGTTATAAACCTTTTGTTTTTGAAACAAGAACATTTCAAAAGAATATGTATTTGCATCCATTTGATAATAATGAAGTGCTGAAAGGTAACCTAAAACAAAACCCGGGTTGGTAAAATACAATATAACCAACGGTTTAAATTTTTTAACTGAAAACGATTTGTCAATGAAAAATAAAACTCCTTTTTATAAATTTTTACCAGTCTTCTGCCTTTTTTGTTTTAACAATAAGCTGAATGCACAGTCTGTAGATACTGTTACGGTATTAAAGGCCGATATAGAAAAGTATATCGGTTTCGATAATCAAAAATTGTTAACTGTTTCCAGCAGCATCAGCACCATAAAAGGTACGGATTTGCGAAAAGCTTTTACCAACAATATTACCAATGCCCTTTATGGAAGGCTTCCAGGCTTAACCATGGTGCAGGGTAATAGCGAGCCTGGCAATAATAATGCTACTGCATACATCAGGGGTGCTAATACCTTTGGCTTTAGTGGTTCGCCTTTAATTATTATTGATGGTTTTTTAGGCGATTTCTCCCAACTGGTACCAGAAGAAATTGAAGAAATTTCTGTTTTAAAAGATGCCGCTGCAACTGCAGTGTATGGCATGCGTGGCGCCAATGGCGTAGTGTTAGTTACCACAAAAAAGGGTGTAAGTCAACCTTTGTCAGTTAATTTTAATGCACAATACGGTATACAGGATGCAACTGCTTTGCCCAAATTTTTAAATAGTTATAATTATGCCAGCCTTTTTAATGAGGCATTGGCCAATGACGGTAAACCAGCCTTATATACACAGGCTGATTTAGATGCTTATCAAAACGGAAGCGACCCGGCTTTCCGTCCAAACGTAAACTGGTCTAATCTAATTTTGCGCAATACAGCGCCATTATCAAACTACAACCTGAATTTTACGGGTGGTAATAGCACTGTAAAATTTTTTGCTATGCTAAATACGTTAACCAGTGAGGGGTTATATAAAAAATTTGGAAATAGTTTTAATGAAAGCAGCAATCCAAACTATACACGTTATAATTTCAGGGCAAATGTAGATGTTACACTAACAAAAAGATTATCAGCACAATTAAATATTGGCGGAAGTGTAGATGATAAGAAAAATCCCGGCGATTTATATACCAATATTAACATTAATTTGTTAGACAGGGTGGCTCCCAATGCTTTTCCCGCATACAATCCCAATGGAAGCTTTGGTGGTAATCCAACATTTCCAGGCAATCCACTGGCTAATTTAACCAGCACAGGTTTTTCAACTTCCAATGCTACTACCCTGCAATCATCATTGAGGTTTACAGAACAGTTAGATATGATTGCCAAAGGCCTCAGTGCAAGTGTTGCTGTTTCATTTAATAATCTTTATCAGGCAGCTTCTAATAAAAGAAAAGCATACCAGCGTTTCAGCATTGTAAAAAATACATTAGGCGATACTGTTTACACCGGCTTTGGGCAAAAAACAAGTTTAACGCCGCAAGAAATTGTACTCTCCCAGTTTAGAAATTATGCAGTACAGGCTTCGCTTAATTATAAAAAAATTGTTGGTGTACATGGTTTTAGCGGCTTGCTAATTTACAACACGGATAATTATATTATCGACAAACAAGTGCCCAATACGGATGCAGCCAACCAGGCATTTCCTTATAAATCAAACGGTGTTTCCACCAGGCTTACTTATACAAATAATGAAAAGTATATAGCAGAGTTTTCTGGTTCCTATATGGGTACCGAAAATTTCCCGGATAACAGGCGTTACGGATTTTTTCCTGCCATGGCGTTAGGTTGGGTAGCATCAAAGGAGCGTTTTCTGCAAGAGAGTAAATTGATTGACTTTTTAAAAATGAGGGTTTCCTATGGGCTTTCGGGTAACGAAAATATAGGTGGACAGCGTTTTGCATTTGCACAACGGTACCCTTCAGTTGCTGCGTACTATTTAGGCACGGGCAATATTATTGCTAATTCATTAGGCGAAGGTCGCAGGCTAAATACAAACGTAACCTGGGAAAAAGAAAAGAAAGCAAATATTGGTATAGAGCTGAACATGGCAAAACGAATTGGTATTGTAGTAGACGTTTTTAAAAACAGCAGGTATGATATTCTTTCATCTGCAAATGGAACACTGCCTCTATTTTTAGGGTTTAATGGTTTGCCCGATTTGAATATCGGAAAAGCTTCTACCAAAGGTTTTGAAATTTCGGTAAAGTATAACAACGACGCAAAAAAAACATTGCAGTTTTTTGCTGAAGCATTTGCAGCCTATGCAAAAAATATAATTGATTTTAATGGAGAACCGCAACAACCTAATACCAATTTATACAAAACAGGATATGCAATTGACCAGCCTTTTGGTTTGCAGGCGCTGGGGCTTTTTCAAAATGCAGCAGATATTGCCGGAAGTGCTGTACCACTTGGTATCGCTGTTAAACCAGGTGATATTAAATATAAAGATATTGGTGGCCCCAATGGTGTACCCGATGGTGTAATTGATGGCAACGATGCAACTGCAATAGGTAAAACTTCAATTCCCGAATTTACCTATGGTTTAAATACGGGTATAAGTTTTAAGCAATTTGATGTAAACTTAATTTTTCAGGGCGTGAGTGGGGTAACGCAATATTTAAGCGGCAGCAGGTTTCATGCTTTTCAGAATAACGGACAAATAACCGAGGCAGCATTAGACAGATGGAGTACTAACAATACAAGTGCCGCATACCCAAGGTTATCATCAGATAATAATCAAAACAATTATCGCTTCTCTTCTTTTTGGCAAAAAGACGGCAGCTTTATTAAATTAAGAGTTGCAGAAGTTGGTTATACATTTTCTACCGACATGCTGAAAAAGATACGGTTATCGCAAGCCAGGGTGTTTGTAAATGGTACCAATCTTTTCACTTTAGATAAAATTAAAGAAGGGGATGCTGATGCCTTATATGGTTATCCGCAAATACGCACAATTTCATTTGGTGTAAAGATCCACCTGCTATAATTCTAATCTTTTTGTAGAAAATGTTCGTAAAAATTAAACTAATGAAGATGAAAAAAATAAAATATTTGCTTGTTGTACTTGTTATTGCCGGATTATTTTCCTGTAATAAACTAGACCGTGAATTGGAGACTGATCTTAGCCAGGAACAGATTGCGGGGTCTTTTGTGAATGTACAAAACCTGTTGAATGGTGTTTATAGCGAAAGCCGGAGTGGTTTTCTGGAGATAAATAATGAGGCTATGATGGCTTCTGCCACCGATGAAGCCGAACACACAAATGAAGTAAACCAGGTACAGCAATTTAACCAGGGAAGCTGGAATGCGTTGAGTAATCCGGCGGATGTGTGGGGCAGTTACTTCCGGGCAATTATACGAGCTAACTTTTTTTTGGAAAATGCAGCACCCGAAAAAGTGAATTTAGATGCATTTAAATCGAACCCTACAACACTGCAGCAAAAATTAGGTGAAGTAACAAGATGGCGTTATGAAGCCCGTTTTTTAAGAGCTTATTTTTATTTTGAATTGGTGAAAAGATACGGGGGCGTTCCTTTAATTACAAAAACATTAACTGAAGCCGATATATCTACTACACAACGCAACAGTTTAGAGCAGTGTATTAAATTTATTGCTGATGAATGTGATTCTACAGCGGCTGTGCT
>JBBQTZ010000280.1:0-5533 GCA_038234405.1 Chitinophagales bacterium | reverse complement strand
CAACGGGGCAATCTTATCCCAATCACTTTCGCCTTCAGCGGGGCGATAGTTGTCTGCAGCTTTGCGAAATAAATCATCCATATGGTTATCTAAATCCGGCATAGTTTATTTGTTCCATTTTTTTGATTCCTTTTTGCAATGTGGCCCTCGCCCTCGACAAATGCGATTTTGAAGTGCCGATATTAATATTCATCAGGTCTGCAATTTCGGCATGGGAATATCCGTCAATTACATATAAGTTAAACACTACACGATTATTGGGTGGCAATTCCTTAACCAGTATCATCAGGTCATTGTATAAAGCAAGCTGGTCTGCGTTATAATAGCTACTAGTCGCTTCAAAAGCGCTCTCAGGTATACCTCCAATCTCGGGAACCATTTGTTTTTTTCGCAGGTGATCTATGGCCGTATTGATAGTGATTTTTTTTAGCCACCCCATCAATATTTTTTCGTTGTCATCTTCACTCCCTATTTTGAAAGTATTAAAATGATTAAATATTTTTACAAAACTGTCGTTCACCACATCCATTGCCTTATCGTACGTGTAAATGTAACGGAAGGCTATTTTTAGGGTGAAACTACGGTATTGGTCATAAACAATCCGCTGATACCGGGGATCATTTTTAATACAACCTTTTATAATTTCTGTAATATTATCCAATGACTCCGCTATATTTTAAGATGATGATGGTAAAAAGTTTCCAGCAATAGAAATCTAATATTTAAAAGTATACGTATTATTTTGTAAAAGGTTGCAGTATTATAAAATTTTGGATAAAAAAGAAAAATCAATCCAGTTTCAATTCCCCAAATCAGCCACACCATATATGCCACCGAGCTGCTTACACCATACTATTACATAGCGGTATTGAGTGATGTTTACAATATTCGGCACGTTCCATGATTGTAAGCCATCCCTTTTGCTAAGTAATGCAATTTCAACTGCACCGTTAACATTGTTATTATTATTCCCAAGATAAATCCTCAGGTCGGGCGGGCCAGCGGCTACTGAGAAATCAGCAGTTGTTTGCAGCTTAAGAACTCCATTTTCAATTTTTAGTTTTGCCGCTCCCTTACTTGACGCCTGGCCAAAATTTCCAGTACGGATCACCTGCACCATTGCCGGGCTGCTCCTGATACCATCAGTTGATACCGTAATGCTAGCGGTGCCATATCCTTTGGCCGTAACTATGCCTGAAGCGGCATCGATAGAGGCATATAAAGCGCTATCAGTTTGCCAGCTAAAAGTTTTTCCAATAATGGTATTCCCATTTACATCTTTCGCAACAGCAGTTAATGTAAAGCTTTCATTTAATTTTAGTTCATGGGTTCTTTGCAAAATTTCTACTGTAGCCGTTTGTGATGCATTGGCAGCAACTGTAAGTAGGGTTTTTGCCGTACTGTTATTGTACCTTGCTTTTATTTCTACCTGGCCGGCACTGATACCATTTGCAATACCCTGCTGTGTTACAGTTGCAATGGAAGTATCGTTACTTGTCCAGATAATACCGGCTGGAGCGGCAGCCTCGTTTCCGAAATTAGTAAAGTAAGTTATGGAAAATTTTGCCGTATCACCAACCAACACACTTTTACTATCAGGATTTATTACTATCCGTTCTGGCACCATTGCAACAGGAGTATCCGGGCTCTTTTTTGAGCAGGAACCAAGCAACAATAATGCTGTACCAAAGAAAAATAATTCACGTTTCATAAGTCTATTTTTTTGTTTAATTAATCTTTCATTCCTTTTATGGAGGTCTCCATTATTTTTAAGCAATAATATTGCCGTACTTGAAGTATTATAAATTGGATGTACCAATATTTGGTAAAATTAGTACCACATTAAATATAAATTAGGTCACCTGGCTGACATAGCTGTAAACAGTTTAAACAGTATTTTCACAACCAATGATAGCTATAAAAAAATGGGTGCATTCAAAGTTCAAGATGGTTGGTAATAACACCAAACGTGGCCGTACCTCGGTCGGCGTACCCACCTACCAAAAACTGGAGCAACAGCCGATAACTGTCGGTTTGGAAGTGTTTCCAACAAATCTTTTAGTGGCTTTTCTGTCTGCTAACTTGCTGAAAAAAAGTTTTAAATTATTAATGCTCATTTTTTTATGCCCGGCTTTTTTATTTGCACAAAATGACAGCACGGGAATTGTAACAGACTTTACCAAAAAAAATTTTGTGCAGCCATATATCGGATCATTTAACCGAACGTTTAATTTTATCTCTAAAGAAAAGAGTGGTCAATCGTATAATATGAAATTGGCTCCCAACGCGGCGTTGTTTGCCGGGTTAAGCTTTAAATATAAAAGGCTGAGTATTAATGTAGAAGTAGCAATACCCAATAGCAGTAAGGTGCCAAACAGTAGTACCGAGGTGAGAGCATATTCAAAATTTATACATTTTTTTCAAAAAAATTGGGGTGTTTCAGGTTTTGTAAGTTGGAATAAAGGGCTGCTAATGAAGGTTCCATTTCCAATGATGTATGCAGACAGGAACGATTTGAGGATGATTACAGTTGGGGCGCATTTTTATTCAATATTGAATGGTAAAAAATTCTCTTACACCGCAGCAAACAGTATGTCAAAGTTGCAAACAAAGAGCAAGGGATCACTAGTAATTATGACAACACCTGTATTTAGAAATTTATCTGCAAAGGTTGGTATTATACCCGATTCTTTGCGTAAATATCATTTTAATGGTGCAAGTGATGCTTATAGAAGTTTACAATTTATTTCGATCCAATGCAGGCCTGGTTATATTCACAATTTTATTTTTAAAGGCGGTAAATATTTTTTTGCACCCGCTATATATGCCGGTGCAGGTGCCGAGTTGCATACATTCAAAAGCAACGTGCAGAAGCACACTAACCTGAATCTTTCCACAGGGTACAGAACGAAAATTACAACAGGTGTTAACAGTAACAACTACTATTTGAGCCTTGAGTATTTAGTGGATAATACTACTACCTACCTTAATAAAACAACTATTAAAAACACCTACACGGAAATAAGCTTAAACGTTGGCTTTCGTTTTTGATTTTACAGGCTTTTCTTTTTTCGCAGGAATTACAATTGAAATCTTTAGGAGGCTTTCAAATACACTTCAAGTAAGTGTTTCTGTTTATTTTTTGGCTTAAGAAATAATGAACTATTTTAATGTTGAAAAACGTTCTGAAATGCTATTCTGAGTTGTTCCTTAGGATTTTTGACGATACTGTAATAGATTTTAACCCCAAATTTTTCAGTTAAAAGCTGCAATAGAATTTCGATAGTGAAAGCAGGATTTAAAAACATTCCGTCAAAACAGAAAATCCAGGTACAATTTTATTAGCTTAATTTTATTATTTATAAAATATTAGGTCATACACCAACGCTGAATAAAATGAACAACAACGTAAAGACAGGGGAGAAAAATGTGCTGGGTACCCACCTCAAAATTGCAGGTACCAATCCACTTACTGGTTTTTACAGAGATGGGTTTTGCTCAACAGGAGAAAGTGATAAAGGTACACATGTAATTGCCGCAACGTTAACAGATGAGTTTTTGCAATTCACAAAATTGCAAGGAAACGATCTTATGACGCCAATACCACAATACAATTTTCCCGGCTTAAAAGCAGGCGATTGTTGGTGCCTTTGCGCTAGCCGCTGGAAAGAAGCCTACGATGCTGGTGTAGCACCACCTGTTAATTTAGATGCTACGCATGAAAAAGCATTAGAGTTTGCTACACTTCAGCAATTAAAAAATACCGAACAACCATAATTTTTTATTGTACTAAACAGTACTTTTATCTGCCGCAAGTCTCCGGGCGTGTTGATATTTTTTTCCCAGCAAAGCCTCTTTCAATGGCTTTATGCGCAAGCTAAAGTACGTTGCGTTTTTTGTAACCCTTCCCTGCAATGTCTTTTCCATGCAACGTCTCTTTGCAAAGCTTTGTGTACCGCCAAAGGACGTTGCATTTTTTGTAACCCTTCCCTGCAATGTCTATTTTAATGGTTATGTGCGCAAGCTAAAGGACGATGCGATTTAGAAACCCTCCCTTGCCAGCAACGTCTCTTTTCCATGCAACGTCTCTTTGCAAAGCTTTGTGTACCGCCAAAGGACGTTGCATATTTTGTAACCCTTGCCAGCAAAGCCTCTTTTTTTCCATGCAACGTCTCTTTGCAAAGCTTTGTGTACCGCCAAAGGACGTTGCATTTTTTGTAACCCTTGCCAGCAAAGCCTCTTTCAATGGCTTTATGCGCAAGCTAAAGTTCGTTGCGTTTTTGTAACACTTCCCTGCAATGTATCTTTGAATGGTTTTGTGCGCAAGCTAAAGGAAGGTTCGTTTTTGTAACAAAATGCTATTTCTTAACGCCAACTTCCTTTCCTGTAGCAGTCCTATTTAGCAGACGCTGCTAATTTTTAAAAAAATATTTAGGTTATTTTTTACCAAACACTTTGATACTAACATTTTTCTTATCATATTGTATAACTATCTAACTTCCTCCTTAAAATCGACCATTTCTTCCGGTTACCTGGTTATTTCATTCACAAATGAGATAAAGTTTTCCCATTTTCCAGTAAATACCAAAATGATATTATTTAAAATATTTGTATCAGTTTATAACTGCTTTAAAAAAATAAGCCTGTTAATACTGTTGTCTTTGATATATTCAATCAGTTACGGACAGTATATTTCTTATAACGACAGTATGGCAATTCTCCCGGATCGAAGGGCGCCCGATCAGGTGATTCAGCAGCTTCGTATAAAAGACCTCCATTTTACAAAAGAACTCAACAGGCGATTTGACGTTGGGCTTGTGGAAAACGACTATCATTATTTTGTGCTGAAATTAAATACACCCGATAAGGTAGCCCGGGAAAATTTTATCTCCATCGACAACACAAGTTTAGATACCATAGAGATTTACAAAATGATTGCCAATAAATCTTTTATACTTCTTTACCAGGGCGGTAACAATATGCCCTTTAATACCAACAGAAATTATGCATGGCATACCGCAAGGGTTATAATTGCACCAACCCCTTCTTATTACCTCGTGGCTGTAAAGGCTGCTTACAAAAATATAAATCTGCGGTACGATATCGTTGAACAGGACGCCTTGCAAAAGCGAAACGACGGCTATCAACACTATGTATTTTTTTATTTAGGTATTGTCAGTATGATTGCTGTTGTAATGCTGATTGCCGTCGTGATATTTAAGCAGTCGGTATTTGGTGCTTACCTCGGTTATACTGTTTGTGCCGGTGGTTGGATATTGGCGCATTATTGCTGTATCTTCCCTATGCTGTATCCAAACCATCCGGGTATCAACCAAATCATTAAACCCATTACCAGCCTGGGTGCCAGTTTTTTTTTACTACAGGTGCTGCTGCTGGTATTTCAAAATAACCTGCGTGCAAAACCATGGCTGCAAAAGGTATTAAAGTCAGCCTTGTTTACCGTAGCAATAGTGATGACGTTAATGCTTTGCATGCTGATACCCAACTTAAACCGACTTGTTAGCATAACACT
>JBBQTZ010000279.1:0-5545 GCA_038234405.1 Chitinophagales bacterium | reverse complement strand
GCTGTGTATGTTTTATAACGCTGCAATCGAATGCGGAAGATTTATAGTAATACTGGTATTTTTTGCCCGTTTATGCTACAAAAAATGATAATTAAAATGATCATAAATTATTACTATTTGGTAAATACAAAAGTAAAAAACAAAATAGTAAAATTAATTTAATGCAGTAAAGCTTACTGAAAACTTACTTTAAATGTGAGGCGGTTCTGCTAATAGGTGCTTTTATAAAATCTTTGGGAAAACTTTTAAAGTATTTCCACAAAATGCCTGCAAATTCAGGATAGTCTCGCAAGTGAATACCACGGCTTTTAAAAGCCACAAAAAATGCAAGGCCAAAGCTTATGGCAAAATTTAAAAGGCCTATCAATGCTACGCCAACTAAAGTGTACAGTAATTCATTAATACTAATGGCATGGTTTAGACCAAAAAATCCAATGGTAGCATTTGCAGCAGAAATGGTGATATGTCTTATATCGAAAGGAATACCAAATAATTTACCAAATAATCCGGCCATACCAAGAAAAAAGCCAAGCGAAATATTTCCTGCTAAAGAACCAAGGTTATTTTCTATGTAGTGAATTATTTTATAACGGCGTTTTTCATTAAAGCGGTTTTTAAAAGATCTTGTAATACGGAGCCGTTCAGCTATTTTTCCATATACTACATAGTTTTCTACAAAGCCTGCAATAAGGCCACTTGCAAACAAAAAGAAACCAGTAATACAGGCATACAACAACGCTAAGCTATTAAATGGCTGCTGATCTGTTAATAATTTTTGTGCTGCAGCACCCTCGGCAATTTTAGTGCCTGTAGCAGCAAAAAATAGCCAGGCCAATAGGTATGTTAATGGAAATACTACAATCAAATTGCCCGCAAAAGAAGCAAGTTGAGTACGGCTAACTTTTGCTATGGTAATAGCAAGGTTTCTTAAATCCGGAACCTCTCCAATTTTTTGTAAATCAAATGAGCTAGCCACATTATTGGCCGTATAAGCAGGTTGTTTGGTAGCAAGAGTACTACCTGTTTCTTGTATTAAAATAAACCCAATAGAGTAGTTGGTACTGTACAAAAAGCCCTGCCAAAACGGAGCTGCACTCATTTTGCCCAGCAAATTTTTAATAATGGCAATAAATGAAATAATAATGCCACCGCCAGCAGCAGAATTAAACATACGCCAGAATTCTTTACGGGTAGTGGTAATAAATTTTTCGCCTGTGCGCCCGCCGTGTTCTGCAATTTGATAGGCAAGTACGCTCGTGTTTTCGCTTATAAATTCCCTGAGAGAGTTTTTGGTATTTTCATTACGTACTACTGTGCTAAAATAGCCTACAAAGCGCTCTGTGTTAAATGTGTTGTCTAAATCTACTACATCTAAAATAATAAACAGCCGCTCAATCATTTGTTGTAGCCGGGTAAGTATATATGCCTGTGCCAGGCTTGTGCCATATTGTATTCTTTGGTCCTGTATCCATTGAATACTCTGTTTACAGTTGTAAAGAGCTTCCGTAATATTTTGTACGAGCGCTGTTTTTGATACTACAGTTCCATTTAATTGGTATTCTTGCAGCAACAGGTTTACAAGTCTGTTTTGTTCTAAAAAAGGGAAAACAGCATTATTAAAATTTTCAAACCGTTGGGTAATTTCTTTTTCTAATCCAAGATTGGCAATTCGATGGCTAAGTAGTTGTAAAGACTGGCAAAATTGCTTTAATAATGCTGGCTCTGTAAGATTTATTTGTATGCCTAACCATTCAAAAAACTGCATCCACAAATTTTTATCAATACCTTCTACCCACAAGTAATCATATTTCTTATAAAATATTTTATTAATTACAAACAGAAAATTATCTGGAGTACGTAATTCGGGTAAAATCTTATGTTTGAGTTTGCCCATTAGCTCCTGCACAAAACCACGACTGCTCACAATGCCATTTTCTGAAAGTGCTGGTACTATATTTGTATGTAAAAATTGGCTTAGTAATGCTTTTCGTAATGAAAAAAGGGATGTTTTTTCTTGCCCAATCTGATACAGTAATGCTTTAAACCGGGTTTCTGCCTGCTCAAAATCTCTTGGTTTATTAGGTCGTATTTTGTCAATAATTTCTGTTAAAAACTCAAGGCTTCTATTAGGCGCATGCAACGGTAGTATTACCGCCTGTTGCTTTGCAGGCGGTGCCGTATTTTCTTTATTGTCTTTTTTAGATTGGCGAGGCATAGGCTAAAGATCAATTTTTAATAATTAACACTACTAATGTTATTTATTATCTTATTTCGATTGACAAAAATTGTTACCTAAATGTTGCATCAACTATTTAATTGCTAAAAAAATCACGTTACATTTGTCATCTTTATGATACTATCTACACAAACACATTTTGCAGAGGCTACAGATTCTCTAACTATGTTAGATGAATACTGCTCCCTTATTTTATGGAATGATGATGTTAACACCTTTGAGTGGGTGATTGAAACGCTTATTGAAGTGTGTGGCCATAGTACCGAACAAGCCGAGCAGTGTGCCATTATTATTGACAGCAAGGGTAAATATGGTGTAAAACAAGGAAGTTACGATACATTAAAACCAATGTGCGATGCCATAACTGAAAGAGGTATCAATGCAACTATTGAAGTTATTGCCGGTTAATTTTTTGGCCTCCAGCCAAAACTAACGGCATTGAAAATAAAGTTACTTATAAGTTTATTATTTTGCCCCTCTATACTAAAACCCTGGTATTGTTTTAAAACCTATTTTCCAAGTTGCTTTTTAAAATAAATATGGTAGCATTCGATAAATTGTTATTGGCTAAACTCTTGGGTAAAAAAAATAGGGGAAATATAATGGTTTCATCAAACAAAATAAGTTATTCATTATTATAAGTTTGGATAAAGCCATCCTTTAAATGAAATAATTATTTTATCCTTCAGCTAAGCTATAGACAATTTGAAATTTTTGTGAAATGCCTTAAAAAGAAAACTTTGTGCTGTATAAAATAAGAAGATATTAAATCAATTTCCCTTTTTTTTAGCTATAGGATAAAAGGAAAATCCGGGCAGAAAATGAAGTTAGCCAATCAAAAAAATATTTATCCGGATGGTCATTTTAAATAACTTCATTCAATTTCCTACTGTAGATAATATGGCGGAAGATGGGTTGGTGGCTCTCGGGGGCAACCTGCTTCCTGCTACATTATTAAAGGCCTATCAGCAAGGTATTTTTCCTTGGTATAATGAGGGTGAACCCATTCTTTGGTGGTGTCCCAATCCACGCTGTGTATTATTTCCACAACAACTAGAGGTGAGTAAAAGTATGCAGGTAATTATAAAAAAAAATTACTTCCGCTTTACTGTAAATAAGGCCTTTGCTATTGTTATAAACAATTGCAAAATAGTAAACCTGCAAAAGCATAATGGCACCTGGATTTCTGATGATATTACCAAAGCTTACAATCATTTACACCTGCTTGGCCATGCACACAGTGCAGAGGCTTGGCTTGGCAATGAGCTGGTAGGTGGCTTGTATGGCATACAAATAGGTAAAGTTTTTTTTGGAGAAAGTATGTTTAGCAAAGTAAGCAATGCAAGTAAGTTTGCCTTTATACAGTATGTTCAACTACTACAAAGCCAGGGCATACAAATTATAGATTGCCAAATGCCTACCAATCACCTCAAAAGCCTTGGTGCTACTATGATACAGCGTAAAGATTTTATTGACCTGCTTAATAAATATTGCACCGATAATAACCCCGGTTTTTAGAGTGTCTTTACGTTAGATGTTTAAAACCATATTGGATGAAACTGAGAAGGATAATTTTTTATTGCACCACAAAATAATAACTCTACAGGTAATAAAGGAGGTTAGCTTGCTACTGTTCAATGCTAGTTACTACACTTGTTAATTTTACAGTAATTTGTCAATTTATATCTATTTTAAAAAAACCATTATTTCACTATAAAAAAGGTTTATCAAAAAAATAATAAAAAAAACTTTTTCCAGTATCCGGAACTGTAGTTTAAAAAACCATTGTTTTAAGTAGTTTACGGTTTTCCATATTTTGGCATTTTGTAAATGATTGAAAACCAGCATTTTTTTTTGGTTTATGCTATACGCTAATTTAAAAAATTACGTTTATGTATTGGAACCGGACTTATGTAATATCAATTTTTAAAGCAAAAGATATTATAACTAAAGTTCGAAAAAGCTCGTTTTTATCCGTATCCTATCTTACCCTTAACCAAAACATTTACCCTAAAGCAAATAACTTGCCTTGGGGTATTTCGTCACTACAAGTTTTTATAAAATTTCATTTTCCTTCTAATAATTAATTACACCTTATTACAAATCCTTTTTAGGCGAACGGAAAGTTACACGTTATTGTGTTTCTACTTTTTAATGCATTTAATTGGTTTGGTAATATCTTTATTGAGCCTGTGTTACTAATAAAGAAGAAAAATTTTTGCTCCATATTTTGGATAAAAAAAGACTACAGCCTTTATTTAGCTTGTTAGGCAATTCCATATTTTGGCATTTTGTAAAACATTGATTTTCAATGTATTTATTTGCATTTGAACATACCTAAAAGCCAAAAGTTACGTTTATAGAATTGTTGTTTTAACTGTTGTATATCTTTCTGCAAATGATTGAAAAGATAATAAGAATTCAACTAATAATTGAAATGTATGTAAGAAAGTGCCTGTAGTATTTTTTTACAAATAAATGCTTTTCAATTAGGCTTACTACCCTGTTTTTACCCGTACCTCTCCCCTGAAACGTACCCTAAAGCAAATTGCTTTAGGGTTTTTTATGGTTACTACTATCGATAGTTTAAATACTTTAATTTGATTTTTATGGCAGTTTCACTCATCACCATTCTATCACAACTTTACCAATACTTTGCCTTGTTGCCAAGTATTCATGAGCCTCTCCAATTGCAGTTGCCGGAAATACTTTACTTACTGCAGGGGTAAATATACCTTGGTTTGTTAATTGAACTACAGCGGCCAAACAACGCTGTATAACGCCAGGTTTTTCATCTGCAATGCGGAGCATATTTACCCCTATAATTGCTTTGGAAGGCATCATAAACATTAACGGGTGATAAAAGCCAAAGCCAATTGCTGCACCAATTTTGCCAAAAATATTTTTATCCGTCATGGCAGCAGCGCCGTAGCAAACAAGGCGGCCACCCGCTGCCAATGATCTAAATCCTTTTTTTACGCTGCTTCCACCAACTGCATCAAAAATTACATCTACCCCTTTTTTACCGGTTAATTTTAAAATTTCCTTTTCAAAATCCTGGGTATTGTAATTAATCGGGTGATGTACACCAATGGATTGCAGGTAGTTAATTTTTGTATTACTGCCTGCTGTTGAAAATATTTCGCATTCTTTATACTTCGCAAACTGTATTAAAGCTGTACCTACGCCGCCGGCACCAGATTGAATCAATACAGTGTCGCCTTTATGTAATTGCACCATTTCTGCAGCCGAAAAATAGGCTGTACAGTACTGCGTAGCAAGCGCTGTAGCCTGTGCCATACTCAGGCT
>JBBQTZ010000278.1:0-5549 GCA_038234405.1 Chitinophagales bacterium | reverse complement strand
ATAAAACCTTCGGTATTGTAACACCGGGTGTAAGCAGGTACGATCCTGGCGTACAAAGAGGTAACCCGAATAATAAAGATGCATATTTTTCGTTTGTGTTTAAGGTAGGCGTAAATTTTGGAGGCGGAGCATACCGTAACGCTTATGATAAATCATCTGCAGGCCGGGTAAAATGCCCTGCAAGATTTTAAGCGTGTAAAATTTTAAAAATCCATTAATATGAAAAACAACTTACTCACTAAACCATTGTTCCTTAAAGCGTTTGTTTTGTTTACCTGCTTTATGCTGGTAATGTTTTACAATAAATCTAAGGCGCAAACTGTTGCAGTATTGGCTGTAGATAATATTGTATCTGTGAACGTAAAGTAGCTTTAATACGATTTGTAAGTAAAAATGGCATAGGGTAATCTTATAATTTCAAGGGTTAATGGCTTTAAAAAATGTAAAGTTCATTTTGGTAAGGCTCAAATTGAATTACTTATATAATTATACACAACTAAAAATATCAAATCGTTATTTCTTTGAGTGCTGCTATTACTGATAGTAGCTTTTCTGATATTTGAAACAAATATAAATGGCAGAGTGGAGTAAGTGAATTTATCTCTAACTACAGGTGATTATGTTGCTTGTAGCCCCTGAAACCACCAATTCGATTCTTTATTTTCACTCTGCTATTTTTATTCACTCTGCCATTTTTATTTACGCTGCCATTATAAAAATAGCCCACCACTAATTTTTACTTTTGTTATTACTTTTAAATGAAGTTTTAATGAGGTATTCGTTGCCTTGCTGTTTGTATGTACCCCGTCTAAATGACTGTTCAAGTTGGCTTGATTTTGTATCTTCTTCATCAACCTGTCCCGAAAAAATCGGGAGAAAAAAAGAAAACAGCGTCCATAAAAATTAATAGCCCGTTTACATAAATTGCTTAAGTAAATAAAAAATTAATAGCTCAAAACTTAAAATTATCTTAGTTAAATTCTGCTTGTAAAAACTGCCCTGTAAAGCTCCCTTTTACCTTCACCAATCCTTCCGGCACACCTTCATACAATACCAATCCGCCACCATCTCCACCTTCAGGGCCAATATCAATAATATGATCTGCAACTTTTATTACATCCATATTGTGCTCAATTACCAATACTGAGTTTCCACGATCTACCAGTTTGTTAATTACTTCCAGTAAGTGTTGAATATCCTGAAAATGCAAACCGGTGGTAGGCTCATCCAGTATGTAAAATGTTTTCCCTGTATCTTTTTTCCCTAGTTCAGTTGATAGTTTTACCCGCTGTGCTTCTCCACCGCTAAGCGTTACGGCGCTTTGCCCAAGGGTAATATAGCCAAGGCCAACTTCTTTTAATACTTTTATTTTTCGATAAATATAAGGTACAGCCTGAAAAAATTCAACTGCCTCATCCACTGTCATATCAAGTACATCACTGATAGATTTTCCTTTATAGCGTATCTCAAGGGTTTCTCTGTTGTAACGTTTTCCATTACACTTTTCGCAATGCACATATACATCAGGCAAAAAATTCATTTCAATTACCCTCATGCCACCACCTTCACATACCTCACACCTGCCACTTTTTACGTTAAAGGAAAAACGGCCTGCTGTATAGCCCCTTATTTTAGCCTCCGGTATCATAGCAAACAAGGTGCGGATATCGGTGAAAAAGCCACAATAGGTTGCAGGATTGCTTCTTGGTGTACGGCCAATAGGGCTTTGGTCAATTTCTATCACTTTATCAATCAGTTCAATCCCTTTTATTGCCTTATATTCCAGCGGATTAGCCTTGGAATTATAGCAATATTTATTCAGCAGCGGGTACAATGTTTCATTCACCAATGTTGATTTACCACTACCGCTTACGCCCGTTACCACTATCAATTTGCCCAACGGAAATTTTACCGATATGTTTTTTAAATTGTTGCCTTTTACCCCCGTAAGTTCAATGTATTTTCCATTACCTTTTCTTCTTTCCGCAGGTACTGCAATACTTTTCTTTCCACTTAAGTATTGTGCAGTATCAGAATTGCTTGCAAGTACTTCCTTTGGCGTACCCATCGCCACTATTTGGCCGCCATGCACCCCGGCTTTAGGCCCAATATCTATCAGGTAATCACTTGCCAGCATAATATCCTTATCATGTTCCACCACTAGTACGCTATTGCCTATATCCCGTAAATTTTGTAATGCCCCAATTAGCCGTTGGTTATCCCGTTGGTGCAAGCCAATACTAGGCTCATCTAAAATGTAGGTAATGCCCTGCAGTTGAGATCCAATCTGTGTAGCCAGCCGTATCCTTTGAGATTCGCCGCCACTAAGGCTTTTAGAAGAGCGGTTAATGGTTAGGTAAGTAAGGCCAACATCCAGTAAAAATTGTAAACGCTCTCTAATTTCTTTCAATAAATCTTTGGCAATTGTTTGCTGCTTTTTACTTAATCTTTTTTCAATATCCTTAAACCATACAGCCAGCTTATCAAGGTTTAGCTCACTAATAGCTGCAATATTTTCGCCATCTACCTTAAACCAAAGACTTTCCTTTTTTAGCCTTGCCCCATTACAACTTTCACATTTTTTTAGTTGCATAAATTTCTCCACCCATTCTCTTAAATTTTCTCCACTCTGCGGAGCAGCAAACCATCTTTTTAACATCGGTATTATTCCTTCGTAACTACCGGTGTATTCCATTGGAATAGTTTCGTCACTCAAGTCAAGTTCCAAAGCAGCATTAATTTCTTTATCACCATACAGCAATAAGTCAAGTTGTGCTGCAGGTAAACTTTTTAGCGGAGTACCTAAATTTATTGCATGCTTTTTTGCAAAAACCTTTACCTGTTGAAACACACTAGCATCTCTCTCCTCACCTAAAGGTGCAATACCACCTTCCTTTACACTTTTTTTATTGTCGGGCAGTACTTCCGCCATATCAATTGTATAAACAGTGCCCAAACCTTTGCAGGTAGGGCAAGCACCATACGGACTATTAAACGAAAATGCATTAGGACTAGGCTCCTCATAGCTAATGCCCGTATCTACACACATCAGTTGCTTACTGTACATTACTGTAGCCTGCTTACTTTCAAACAACGACACCTCAGAGCCATCTTCCAAAAAAATCGGATTATTAGCCGGGTTATTGCTTGCATCTATGTGCTCAGCTACCTTCTCAATTTTGGTTGATTTGTTTTGTAAGGTAGTTTGCTTGCCTTTCTTGCTATTTCCACTACCTGTTTGTACAGCAGAAATACTTTTGCTGTCTATTTTTTTCAAATTTTTCCCTGCAGTTGGCGAAGAAGCCGGCGACACAAACAGTAAATCTTTACCTACCTGAAGTGCTTTTTGCACACTTTGGCTAAGTCGTAGCTTCATGTCATCCGTTACCGCAAGCCTGTCCACCACCACTTCTATGTCATGAATTTTATAACGGTCCAGTTGCATTTTAGGTACTAAATCTTTTATCTCCCCATCCACCCGTACTTTCAAATACCCTTTCTTTCTAATGTCTTCAAACAATTCACGGTAATGCCCCTTTCGCCCTCTAACAAGCGGTGCCAGCAAACTTATTTTTTCATCTTTAAATTTCTCAAAAATATTCAGCACAATCTCTTCCTCACTAAATTTCACCATTTTCTTCCCGGTGTTGTAACTATAAGCCTCACCAACCCTTGCGTACAAAAGCCTTAAAAAATCGTAAATTTCTGTAACAGTACCCACAGTACTCCTTGGGTTTTTGTTGGTGGTTTTTTGTTCTATAGATATCACCGGACTTAATCCGGTTATTTTGTCCACATCCGGCCGCTCCATATCACCCATAAACTGCCGGGCGTAAGCACTAAAACTTTCCATATACCGCCGCTGTCCTTCGTTGTATATGGTATCAAATGCCAACGACGATTTACCGCTGCCGCTCACACCAGTAAATACCACCAACTTGTTTTTAGGAATTTTAATGTCTATATTTTTCAGGTTATGCTCTCTTGCACCATAAACCTCTATCATTTCTTTATCAACCGCAGGTACCAAAGTCGTTTTCTTTTCTTTTGCCATTTGTATTTTGTAGTATGTAAATATACAAAACAAAATCAGCAGCCATAAGTTGGCAAAAAGAAGTCGAATTATTTAACCCGGATTTTTAACTTGAAAGTTGCAATGATATCTTCAAATGTAAAAACTGCGTTAGCTTCATTATTTACAACGCGTTATGGCTATTAGCTTTTTAACTTGAAAGCCGTATTGATATTTTCAACTGTAAAAGCTGCGTTAGCTTCATAATTTAGAAGGTTTTATGGCTATCAGTTTGGGCCTCGGTCGTTGTCCTCACCAACCGAAATCAGGAGCGACAATTTGGGATGCACCTTAAAGAAGTCGAATTATTTAACCCAACTTTTTAAGTTGGAAGCCGTGATTTACCTTCAAATGAAAAAGCTGCGTTAGCTTCATTATTTACAACGCGTTATGGCTATCAGCTTTTTAACTTAAAAGCAGTATTGATATTTTCAAAAGTAAAAACTGCGTTAGCTTCAAAATATACAATACATTATGGGCTATCAGCTTTAGTTGCTTTGTTAAACTTCAGTACCGGCTGTACGCTTGTAGCCCTCCTTCGTCGGGGCTACCGCTTCCATCCGGCAGCCCTTCGGCAGTTTAGCTTAATGAAGCTTTTCCCAAACAATCACTTTAAATCCATCTTTTGCAATTGAAACCGTAAACAGGTCTTCAAATGCAATACAGACGACTGTTTCAGGTTATTTTTTGCTTCAGAAACAAGTAACTATCTATAAACAAATATTGATCTGTAATACTTAGTTGTAAAATCCTAAATGTATTCGTAAGTAGCCTTAATTAGTAACTGCAAAAGACATGTTCAATATCTTTAAGCTATTCAATAATAAATTAAGCCGAGTTTTATATGCTAACTTATCTTTAGGCAAAATATTTTGCATGGTGCCCTTTCTATTTACAGCAACAGTATATAATAGGCATCACCTTACCATAGCTGTAATAAATAAAATAAACATTTTTTATGAACTCAAACGATCCGCTGCATGGCAAAACACTTGAATCCATTCTAATAGATTTGGTGGCTTTTTATGGTTGGGAGCATCTAGGTGAGTTAATAAAAATCAATTGCTTTAATAGTAATCCCGGTATAAAATCAAGTCTAACCTTTCTAAGAAAAACCCCTTGGGCCCGTAAAAAGGTAGAAGATCTTTATATCAATACATTCAGCAGGTAGCTGCTAATTGTTTATGTATAACTTTACTTGCTACTGTTGTTCACCGCTCAATTTGATAAAATGCTTAATCAATCTCCATTACCCGTTGTATTTCAAATCACCTTGTTTAGCACAATCATCCTTGCCAGCTAATATTCATGATAGCTATCAGTTAGTTATTTATACTTATTCCGGTAAAAACTTTTCAAAAAATTAGTTTATTAGTTATCAAGGGCTTACCTTCGCCATCCGAAAAAAAATCGGGTAAGTTCATTAACAAAAAGGGTTCAGGTTTAGGAAAAAGAAGTTGTAAAAGATTTTTTAAAA
>JBBQTZ010000277.1:0-5556 GCA_038234405.1 Chitinophagales bacterium | reverse complement strand
ATATTTTCCGGAAGCAATGATAGGCCGGCAGCAGCAAAATGGCCTCCATAACCCAGCAAATGTTGGCTGCAGGCATGGATAGCTTCATATAAGTTGAAGCCTGTAACACTTCTTGCGCTACCCGAAGCAATATCCCCGCTTTTTGTAAGTACAATTGTTGGTTTATAATAAGTTTCAATCAATCTGCTCGCTACAATACCAACTACACCTTTATGCCAATGTTCTTTGTACACTACAGTAGTTTTTTTATTTGCAAGATTGATGTCATTTTCTATCATAGCTAAAGCTTCCTCTGTAATGGTAGTGTCGGCAATTTTGCGTTCGGTATTATCTGTATGGAGCATTTCTGCAAGAACTATAGTTTTAGTTTCATCTTTTTCTACAAAAAGCTGTACCGCTTTTTTTGCATCATCCATTCTGCCTGCAGCATTTACCCTTGGGGCTATCACAAATACTACGTTGCTAATGGTCATTTTTTTTTGCAAACCAGCTAGTTTAATGAGTGCCTTTATGCCTGGAGATGGATTGTTATTGATGCGTTCAAGACCATAATAAGCAAGTATCCTGTTTTCACCATTCATGGGTACAATATCTGCTGCAATAGCTGTTGCTACCAAATCAAGGTAACATAAGTAATGTGCTTCATCAATGGTAAAGTGTGTTGCTAAAGCCGTAATTAATTTAAAGCCCACTCCACAGCCGCAAAGCTCTTTAAAGGGGTAGTTACAACCAATTTGTTTTGGATTTAGAATGGCAAAAGCCGGAGGAATTATATCATCTGGTAAATGATGATCGCATACAATGAAATCTATATTTAATGTTGCTGCGTATATAATTAAATCTACTGATTTAATACCACAATCGAGACTGATTATTAATGAAAATTGATGGGAAGCAGCGTAGTCTATACCCATTTTACTTACGCCATAACCCTCCCTATATCTATGTGGAATATAAAATTCTACCTTGTTTTCATCATATAATAAACAAAGAAATTGATAAAGGCAGGCTACCGAAGTAGTGCCATCTACATCATAATCTCCAAATACCAGTATTTTCTGTTTTTGTTCAATTGCTGTGCAGATCCTTGCTATGGCTTTGTCCATATCCTTCATCAAAAATGGATCGTGTAATGCCGCAAGTTGGGGTCTAAAAAATGCTTTCGCTTTTTCAAAATTATTAATGCCCCGCTGTACAAGTATATTGCATATTGTATTATTTACATGTAAAATTTCATGCAAATTTTTAACTTTTTCAGTATCTTTTGGTAATATTTTCCAGCGTTTGATCATGATTGATAGTGATCAGCTTTTTAACTGTTTAATATTTTCTGTCTGTTGTATATCTTACAAGCTTTTCTAATGCCTGCCTCACGTCTCCGTCTGGAAATTCATATAAAAGTTGTAGCGCTTCGTCTCTATAGAAGTACATTTTGTCCTGCGCATATTTTATTCCACCACATGAAACTACAGTGTCAACCAAATACTTTACTTTTTTAGGATTTTCGTTTTCGTTTTTTACTATGTTGATTAATTCTCTTCTTTTTGATTTTTCGATATTGTTAAGTGTGTATATCAGGGGTAAAGTTAATTTTTTCTCCTTTATATCATTACCCGTTGGCTTACCAACATCATCGGTTCCATAATCAAACAAGTCATCTTTAATTTGAAATGCGATACCCACTTTTTCTCCAAAAGCCTTCATTTTGCCAGTAATTAAATCGTCTTTACTTGTTGTCCACGCACCAACACCACAGGCAGCAGATAAAAGAGAGGCGGTTTTATTTCTAATAATTTCAAAATATATAGCTTCATCAAGGTTTAAGTTTCTTGACTTTTCAATTTGTAAAAGCTCCCCTTCGCTCATTTGTTTTACAGCCTCAGAAACTATTCTTAAATGTTCAAATTCACTATGGTCCGTAGAAAGTAATAAACCCTTCGATAGTAAATAGTCTCCAACCAATACAGCAATTTTATTTTTCCAGATAGCATTAATGGAGAAAAATCCTCTACGTTCCAATGATTCATCCACAACATCATCGTGTACTAATGTAGCAGTGTGCAATAGTTCTACTAATGCAGCAGCCCTATAAGTGCTTTCATTAATTGGGGCGTTGAGTTTAGCACTTAAAAAAACAAACATGGGTCTTAACTGCTTGCCTTTTCTTTTGATAATGTATTTCATTATCCTATCTAGCAGCGGTGCATGGCTTTTTACAGAATCAGCAAATTTTTTTTCAAATATTTTTAATTCTTCGCCTATAACGTTTTGTACAAAATCCATCCTAATAAATATAAGGGCAATATAGTTCACTAAAACGCCAGTACAAAGTAATTAGGTGTTTTATTTTAGTGAAAATTATGAAGTAAAAGTAAAACTATAAATAATAAATATATAAATCAATGCAGCACATACTTTTTATTTATAGTCTGTCATATTTAAACGTAAGAGAGTTAATTGAGAAATAACTTAAATAAATCATAAAAAATTTTGGTTTTTAAATCTCAAGTGATACTTTTGCGTGCAATCAATTCGTAATTTTAGAAATAAATAATTATTTAGTTATGCCAAGCAAAAAGTACAAATTACTATTAGGGCTTATAACCCTACTAACAACTACAACCTTTGCCCAGGAGGGTGCAGGTTATAGTATCTACGACTCAACTGTGATTTCTGCAAAAGATATGCCACAGCAAAATGAGTTTTGGAATAATACCTATAATTTTCCAGCAAAACCAAGAAACATGTGGGAAGTTGGAGCTTCTCTTGGTGCGCTAACAATTTCTGGTGATGTATCTTCAAGATTCCCTACTTTGGGTTTTGCAGTTCATGCAAGGAAAGCATTTGGTTATATTTTCTCCATGAGATTACAGTATGTTAATGGTACTGCAACAGGTTTAAATTGGCAAGGTGGGTTTAATTATGCAAAAAATCCAGCTTGGTTTAGTTCTACTATTGGAGGGAATTTACCTGCCGGTAAAGGCTATAATTCTCAAATTAGAGACAATGCTGGAAATCTTACTACACAATCAGGTGCTGCTGCTCAACGTGTTTATTACAATTACAAATCACGTGTACAGGATTTATCCTTGCAAGGTATTGTTACCCTCAATAATGTGCGTTTTCACAAGCAAAAAACTGGATTTACCCTATACGGTGGTGCAGGTATAGGTTTTACAGCCTTTAACACAATGGTAAATGCGCTTGATGCAAGTGGTAATCCTTATAGTGCTTTATTTAATGCAACTGCCGCTGCTAACAGTGGCCTTCTATACTCTAAAAGAAGAGATATCATTAAGCAACTTAAAGCAGGTATGGATAACACCTACGAAACAGCAGCACAAACAGATGCAGGTGTTCGTAACCCAAAACTTGGAAAAAATACACTAAAACCTTCTGGTATGGTAATAGCTGGTATTGCTTACAAATTAAGTAAGCGTATTAATATTGCTTTAGAAGATAGACACACATTTGTAAAATCCGATTTAATGGATGGTCAAACCTGGCAAGATAATCCTGCCGGTGATGGAGCCTTAACTCGTGACTTTGATTCATGGAATTTTCTTTCATTAGGTATAAACTTTAACTTAGGTGCTAAATCTGTAGAACCACTTTGGTGGCTAAATCCACTTGATTATGCTTACAGTGAGTTAAACAATCCAAAGCACATGAAATTGCCAAAGCCAGTATTTGAAGATACAGATGGTGATGGTATTACAGATCAGTTAGATAGAGAGCCAAATACTGTAGCAGGTGCACCTGTAGATTCTCATGGTGTTGCTAAAGATACAGATGGTGATGGTGTTCCTGATTATAAGGATAAGCAATTAATAACGCCTACAGAATGTCAACCTGTTGATGCAGACGGAGTAGGTAAATGCCCTGAACCAGCTTGCTGTAAAGAAAATAGAGCATTAATTGATGAAATGAGAACCAATGGTGTTTCTGGCAATTGTCCAGGTGATTACCCTAGTCTTAATTTAAAAGGAGTTTCTTTAACAGCGGATAACAAAGCTTTTTTAGCTACTGTTGCAAGCAAATTAAAAGAAAAACCAACTTGTACTATAACTGTTACGGCTTATCCAAAAGCTGATAAGCGTCAGCAAGCTATGGCAGACAAGAAACTTGAGCTAGTTAAAAATTATCTTGTTGAGAAATTAGGTATTAGTGCAGATAGAATTTCTACAGATAAAGTGATTGATGGTGGAGATGCTAATACAATTGATATTAAATCAAATTAATTAATACATCTTATTTTAATGCAAAACCCCTCTGCCAAAGCGGAGGGGTTTTGTTATTAATACTATTATAGATTCCGTTTAATGTAATAATAATTAACTTATTTAAATGACATTGTTATAAACGGGGTAAGCTCTTTTAATTTTTAATAGATTTTAGTACCAACGTATTTTTTTGAATTAGTTGAAATACAAAAGGGCATTTCAAAATGAATATTTTCACTGCTGTGCCACGAGGTAAGTATTGATATATTCATTTTTAAAAAAACTTAACATATACTTTTTGTGTGTTTGATAATTTGGCTGGAATTTTAATTTAATTCCACTAAATTTGCATCCTTTATGCGTAATAAGTTAAATTTATTTATTGCTTTTATATGTTTAGTTGTTTTTTCTTCTTGTAACAGCAAGTTTAATAAAATAATGAAAAGCAAAGATTATGGGTACAAGCTCAAAATGGCTGATGAGTATTATCAAAATGGTGAGTACAGAATAGCACAGCAAATGTATGAAGAGCTATATCCTGTATACAAAGGAACTGATAAATTTGAAGAGCTTTATTATAAGGATGCCTATTGTTTTTACTATATGAAAAATTATAGAGATGCAGAAAATTTTTTTAAAGGGTTTTTAGAGGTATTTCCAAATAGTACAAAAGCTGCAGAAGTTGATTTCATGCATGCTATGTGTTTTTACAAGCAGTCTCCTAAGTTAGAACTTGAACAAACAAATACGGCAAAAGCAATAGGTGTAATGCAATCTTTTATCAATACGCATCCTGGATCAAGCAAAATTAATGAAGCAACAGAAATTATAGATAAGTGTAGAGCAAAGCTTGAAGAAAAAGAATTAAGGGGTGCTGATATATATTTTAAAGTCGGTCAATTTCGGGCAGCAGCAATTTCTTATAATAACTTGCTTAACAATTATCCTGAATCTGTACATGCAGATATATATAAGCTGCAGGGTATAAAGGCATATTTTAAGTTTGCTAAATTGAGTATTGTTGATAAGCAGATAGAACGATTTGAAAAAGTATTAGCAGAATATCAAGACTTTAGTGATCGTTTTCCTGACAGTAGTTTAAAAGAAGAAGCACAAGAAATAAATAGTTTAAGTATTAGTAACATTAAAGAAATACAAAATGAGCAAATTAAGACGTCAACACAGTTCTAGCACAAGCAGTGTTGTAGAGCCTAAAAATCTGTTTGATATAAAGCAAAAAACAGGTAACCTTTATGAGTCTATTGCAATAATAGCAAAAAGGGCAAATCAAATTAATATTTCAATAAAGGAGGAATTGCACAATAAGCTCGAA
>JBBQTZ010000276.1:0-5568 GCA_038234405.1 Chitinophagales bacterium | reverse complement strand
CTAAAACACCTTTACATTAAATAACTTATTAATAATAGATATTTATAGCTAATAAATAAATTCTACTAGGCGCTGTCCTCCCAACCCGTTACCTTATGTCACTTATCCATATAATTAAGAAATAAAATCAATTAGTTATGCGGCTAAAATAAAAGGTTAAGTACAAAGTTTACGGTCTTACACACTAATAGGGAGTTTACTTAATCGGATCCATTATAGTTGGAGATGGCAGTTTATTATATATTAAATGATAAAGGTTTGCAAAGCCTTGTATTTTTAGTACGAAGTTTTAATAGGTTGTAGTAACGTATAACAACAAGTGGCTCACTTTGATCGGAATGATGGGTCATTATCACCGGAATATATAACATGCGTCTGGAAAAAGATAAAAAATAAATTACTCCTTCAATTGAGCAGCAGCAAACATAATTGCAAATGTTACTCTAAAGCGGACCACCCTGCTGCTTTCTAAAAGATTGTTTTAGGCCAAATTTATTTTGGTGATATTGATTTCTTTATTTTACTACCAGGCGCTGGTGTCCCGAACTTTTCCCCTATGTTACTTATGCAAATAATTAAGTGATAAAAACAATTTGTTATGCGGCTAAAAAAACCAAACCACTCCGTTGCTTTCTAAAAGATTATTTTAACCCAAATTTATTTTGGTAATATTGATTTCTATATTTTACTTTGTATTTCAAAGCACTTTTATGGAAAGCAGCCAACAAGACCAAGCAGCACAATTACAGCACATTCGGCAGATGATGGAGCAGAGTAGCCGGTTTATCAGTTTGAGTGGATTAAGTGGCATTGCCGCTGGTATCTGCGCCTTAGCAGGAGCCTATTTTGCTGGTGGCGTTATCAACAGAAGCGGTGGTAATTCGCTAAAGGAATTGGATATTCATCTATATAATGGCAACCTTACTGTAAGAGACTATATGGGAAATAATCTTTTCCTGATTGCCGTTTTTACTTTTATTGCCGCACTGGTATTGGCAACTTTGTTTACCTGGCTACGGAGTAAAAAAACTGCAACGCCATTTTGGGGAAGTGCTTCCAAAAGGCTTATGATCAATGTAGCAATCCCTATGATTGCAGGTGGTATCTATATTCTAAAATTAATTGAGCAGGGAAGCTTTGGTTTGATAGCACCCGGATGCTTAATATTTTATGGTTTAGGCTTGGTAAATGCTTCTAAATTTACCTTGGGGGAAATAAGGTTTTTAGGCTACGGCCAACTTTTACTGGGTATTATTAACCTTTGGTACATGGGCTCCGGTCTATATTTTTGGGCGGCTGGCTTTGGTGTGTTGCACATTGTATATGGAGCTATTATGTGGAGTAAGTATGAGAGGGAATGAGAGAATGAGAGACAATGATAGAATGAGAGAATGATAGAATGATAGAATGAGAGAATGAGGGAATGGGAGACAATGATAGAATGAGAGAATGTTGGAATGAGAGAATGAGGGAATGAGAGAATGAAAATTAATTAACGAATGCTTTATAAAAGCTAGATAAATGAATCCTATACAAAATTTAAATAAAACGTTTGATAACCGCATCCGGCTGGGCATTATGAGTGCCCTGATGGTGAATGTATCTATCAACTTTAACGATTTAAAAGAGTTGTTACAAATAACAGACGGTAACCTAGCAAGTCACATAAAAGGCCTGGAAGAAAGTGGTTACCTGCAAGTTCAAAAAGGATTTATTGGAAGAAAAACAAATACCACCTACACTGCTACTAAGGTTGGTGAGCATAAATTTAAACAACACCTTACAGCTCTTGAAAAAATGATCAACTCAACTAAATAATTTTTTTGCTTATTTACTTTGAAAAACAAAGCACTTTCACATGAATCAGAAATACATCACAGCCGGCGTCGCTATTAGAATATGGTTATTTACCAATTTTATTTTTGGCATTTGGTGGACTATCTACCTGCTATTATTTGAAAATGAAGCCTTACTATGGACTGCCTTACCTGCTACCATTATAGCACTCATTGGCAGTATTCCTGTACTTGTAACCTTATTTATAAGTTTATATTTTATCAAAAAATCTACAACAAGTTTGCAAAACAAATACTTCCTACTGGTTACTACATGCCTTTTATCAGAACTCCCTTATGCAGCTATGGGCGGAAGTATTTTTAGCCATGAGCTAAGAATACAATTTGCTATAAATAGCTATTTTATCTGTCTCCTTATTTGTTTAGCCGTATTATTTGGCGCTTCTGCAATTGCTATTACCTTAATCAACAAAAGAATTATTCATTTTTTTTCTACATCAAAAAACAATCAACTAATGGAACAAAACAGCTTTCAGACTGACAGCAACCTGCCAGCAAGCAACAACAGCAACACCTCAAACAAAACAGTTATTAAAGGACTAATAACTGGTGCCCTTACTCTTTTAATGCTGATACCGGTAATATTTGTAATGAACCTTGTATCTGAAAGGGAAGCAAGGCAGAAAGAAGTAACACAAGAAATCAGCAGTAAATGGGCTGCCCCGCAAACCCTTACTGGTCCATACCTTTACCTTCCGTACAAAATAACTGTAACCTACAAAGACGGTAAAACAGGTATTATAGATAAAAGCCTTTTTCTGTTGCCGGAGAATTTGCAGGTAACTGGAAGTATTACCCCAGAAATTAGGCCAAGGAGTATCTACAAAGTATTGTTGTATAAATCTGAGATAAAAAATACCGGAAATTTTTTGCTGCAATTACCAAAAGATATCAGCCCGGCCATGGTAAATTTTGCAGAGGCAAAAGTTTGTTTTGGTATCCGGGATTTTAAAGGCATTCAGGAAAAAATAGCCATTCGGTTAAATGGTATAAGCTATGAATTATCGCCGGGCCTGCCCACTAAAGAAAGAGAAAATATTGTAACCGATAATAGCAGCAATTCCACTCAACCTGACGTGGTAGAAAGAAGTTCAGTTAGAGAAATAGAAACCATCGGCCTTTCAGCCGGCATTAGTTTATCTGCAGCAGACCTTGGCAAATCTATTTCATTTGATATGCCGGTAAAAATAAATGGTAGCGAGCAATTACATTTTGTACCTCTTGCAGGCAACAGTACGTTTAGTTTAACGAGTACCTGGGCCGATCCAAAATTTGATGGCAACAATTTACCTGCTAGCCGAAACGTAACCCCGCAAGGCTTTTCAGCCAAATGGAATTTTAATAAAGCCAACTTACCTTTTGGAACTACTATCAAAGATTTTGATTTTAAAAAAGAACCCTTTGCATTTGGAGTTACTATGGTGCAGCCGGCTGATCAATATGCCAAAACCATGAGGAGTGTAAAATATGCCATCCTCTTTATCGGCCTTACGTTTGCACTTTTCTTTATTATAGAGTTGATGCAAAAAAATCCGGTGCATCCGGTGCAGTATGTGCTGGTAGGTTTGGCACTCGTGATATTTTTCACTTTATTGCTTTCTATCAGTGAATTTATATTGTTTGATTTTGCTTACCTCATTGCAGCCGCTGCTACTATTGTATTGATTACATTGTATGCAAAAGGCCATTTTAGGAGTATTAAAACTGCACTGGTATTTGCCACCGTACTTAGCTGTTTGTACAGCTTCATTTTTGTACTGATAAGGCTGGAAGATACTGCTTTGCTGGTAGGTAGCATTGGCTTATTTATTGTGCTGGCAATTGTAATGTATGCAAGCAGAAAAATTCAATGGTACGGAAACGAGCCTATGACAACTACCTCAGCATAAAATTCAACAGGACTGAATGTTTATGTACGATTGGAACTATTTAAAATAAATTTTTAAACTCCGTTGTGGTGGGTGAAAAACATCAACCACAACGGTAAAAAATTGAACATGAAATACGACGAAACAATTAGCAGTGTAAACAAAACTTCCACAGCCCAAAACCAGGATAAAAAAGTAGTATTGTACCGTCGGCAGCAACAGCTTTTCTTTAAGGCTCTCTTCCATTCTTTTAAAGGGTTACAATACTTTTTCAGGAATGAAAGAAATGGAAAATTACAATTAGTTATTGCAATAATAATTATTACAGCTTCTGTTGCGTTTAAGATAAATTCTATGGAATGGCTGGCAGTTTTGATATGTATAGGCATGGTCATTTGCCTTGAAATGATTAACACATCGTTGGAGCAACTGAGCAACATGGTAGAAGCCGACTGCAACCCTGTTATAAAACTGGTAAAGGATTTAGCAGCCGGTGCGGTGCTATTTGCTTCCCTTATCAGCATCGCTATAGGTGGAATCATCTTTTTACCGAAACTATTGTAGCAGCAGAAAATGGAATAGAAATTTATTAGTAAAAGTATTTTAAACCCAGGTTTTACAGTTAAAATTGTAATGAGATTTTACAACTTCAAAATCCAGGTTTAATTGAAATGGTGGTAAAAGATCAGTAAAGATATTCTGCCCAAGAATGATTATTTATTTCTTTTGGTAAGAGAAATAAATAACAAAATAATATTTGCTAATAAAGGTTAGTAAAGAAATAAAGCCGGGTTCAAAAAACTAAATTTGTAATCAAAAAAAACTAAAAAATAGCCCTTACAGTTGCCCTTCCGGTGTGCACTATCCTGGCGTCGCCGGGTTTGCGGCCATCATATTGAACCGTCATTTCAATATTACCTGAAAGCCTTTTGGTAAACTCAAGGTTCCATAAATAATTTTTTCCGGGTAGTAAACCTTCTAGCATAATATAACCGACTGTTGAATTGGCGGTGCCCCCTTGACCAAAATTAAAATCAATAGTATTAAAAGAAAACCTTGCATTGATGCTGCTGTTAGAAAGTACATTGTACTTAGCTTCGGTAGTAACTGTATGGTTGGTTGACTGCTCTAAAAAGCCAATAGAATTTTGTTTTTGATTATAGCCATACAATAAAGTAACCCTCATTTTAGTACCCCTTACATAACTAACAGATGGCTCGGCAACCTGTTGTTTCAACTGGTAATTACGGTTGCTGAAATTGGGTGTAAACAGCTCATTACTAATGGTACGAAAAGTAAAATTAGTGGTAATACTTTTATTGATATTCCAGCGGAGCCTGAG
The DNA here is from genome assembly GCA_038234405.1 of Chitinophagales bacterium. GTDB lineage: Bacteria > Bacteroidota > Bacteroidia > Chitinophagales > Chitinophagaceae > Ferruginibacter. The sequence goes on along the minus strand of JBBQTZ010000276.1, from coordinate 502 downwards.
CGAAAGATTGCGCTGGCTGCGGCTTTCCACGCCATAGGTTAGCAAAGATTTGTTGTTGTTAACCACCTGTGTAATATCCATACCCCATAGCGAACTTGCCCGGTTAAAAAAGAAGGTGTTAGATAAAAAAGAACTGAGTGTAAGCAAGGTAGTATCTACCAATTTTTTTGTAAAAGGATTAAACTCAAAATTACTGGCAGCAATATCTTTTTTAGTGATTTGCAGGGAGGATGCAAAACTCATTTTGCCAATAATTTTTTTAATTTTATTTGATGTATTTGCATTGATAAGCGCCCTTGGGTTTATATCTGCAGTGTAATTAAACTGTACATAATTGGCTTTTACAAACTGGTTGGTAGGCGCATTTACCCGTATGTATTTCCGTTGATCTGTAAACAAGGCAATCTCAAATTCATTGAGTTCTTTTATACCGTTGTTGTTGTAGTCTATCCAGGTATATTCACCCTGCCCGGCCGGCACTTCTATAAAAGAGAATTCTCGT
>JBBQTZ010000275.1:0-5598 GCA_038234405.1 Chitinophagales bacterium | reverse complement strand
ACAATGGAAATGGAAGCCAAAGCATGGCAGGAGAACAGAAATAATAAAGAGGCTAAGATTAACTGGCAGTTTACAAATGATAAGGCGAGGATAAAATTAAAAAAATTATATCCGACAATTTCTATTTGACGTGACACTAGTTCTATTTTTTATACTAAACAGCAAGTAAATATAAATCTACAGATTTATTTTACCTTCCTTCCCTTCCATTGATAGGTACCAAACTTACCAAGCCACCCTGCAATTACTGTATAACAAATATGAAAAGGCTGTGCCATTGGAAAGTACGGAAGCAGTTTTTTATTAGAGAAAAAATCAGCAATAGGGTACAGCAATACAAGCTCCAGCAATGTTTTGGCAATAATGAGCAGCAAAAAAAGTAAGGCAAGCGAACCATTAAAAGCAGCAGCTAAAAGCAGCACCAATATCCATACATTAAAAAAATATACCAGCGTCAGCACAGCCGTTATTCTTTTATCATCGTATTTATCTGCCTTACTTGCCCATCGGATGCGTTGATTAAAAAACGCTTTCAAACTATTGGCCGGTTGCGTTTGTACAATTACTTTTTGCGATGATAAAAATTTGACAGCATGCGGGTAGCGGGAAAATATCTTGTGCATCAGCAGCATATCATCCCCGCTTGCAATGGCATCTATTCCCTTAAAACCATTTACGGCAATAAAGGCTGCTTTGGTATAGGCAAGGTTGGCTCCATTGCACATGCTATGAGCTTTTTTATAAACTGATGCGCCGGTAATTCCCTGAAGTACCATAAAATCGAGCGATTGAAAAATGGACAACAATTTTTCGCCGAAACTTCTGTTGTTGTTAATAAATACAACAGGCATTACAATTAATGCAGCATTGGTTTGCTTGTAAAATGCAGCAATGGTTTGCAGCCATTCAGTTGGCATGGTACAGTCTGCATCTGTTGTAATAATAAGCTCACCTTTTGCTTGCAACAAGGCTACTTCAATGGCCTTCTTTTTATAACTGTTAATGGCATTTAACTCCACAAAATCTTTCAGCGAAATAAGCTGCACATTGCTGGCAGGGTAGTTTTTTACAATTGCTGCTGTATCATCTTCAGAATGGTCATCCACCACTATTACTTCATATAAATGCTTTGGATAAGTTTGCAGTTGAAGTGCAGCTAAACAGGCTTTAATGTAGAGCCTCTCGTTACGGGCAGGTATAATAATTGATAAAAAAGGCATAACTGTTTCCACCTTATTTTTTTGCTCAACAAAGGCCGGAATACTGCGCCAACTAATGGCATAAAAAATAATGAGTACGGCATAACTTGTAAATAAAACAATAGAAATGATGATAGCTGCCTGCAACATAGGCTTCAAAGGTAGGAGGGAAAAGGTTTAAAAATAATTGGCTGTTTAATTAACTCATTGCATTTAATCAGTAAAAAATTTATAAACTATGAACCACCAAAAGTAGAAAGCATAATACAGCGACGTGAAATTTTACCAACAGTAAAAAACACAGGTTAAAATTTTTGCCTAGGTTTTGTACAACAATACGGCAACCTGATAGCCCATAAATTTCTGGCTTGCTATTTTTTAATATTGCATCAATTGCTCCACCATATTGCCCAACCGGCTGTAAGCCATAAAGTTTTTTTCCAGCTCTAAGTTAAAAGGTATGGGAGTATCCAAACTGGCACAACGCATAATAGGTGCATCCAGTAAATGAAAACAATGCTGGGCTATCCATGCAGCAATTTCGCCGCCAAGGCCGCCGGTAACAGAGTCTTCATGTAGTAGTAAAACCTTGCCTGTGGCTGCTACGGCTGCTTTTATAGCATCATAATCAAGCGGTAAAAGTGTACGCAGGTCTGCTATATAAATGGAATAATGGGGATGGTTTTTTGCATAGTCCATAGCCCAATGTACGCCGGCACCATAAGTAATAATGCTGATGTCGTTGCCGGTTTGTACAAGCCTTGCCTTACCAATTTCGGTTTCGTAATAGCCATCGGTTACCGGTCCGCTTACACTTCTGTACAAAGCCTTGTGCTCAAAATATAGTACCGGATTGGGATCGTTAATGGCGGCTATTAAAAGCCCTTTTGCATCGGCAGGGGTAGATGGATAAACCACTTTTAAGCCTGGTGTATGTACAAACCATGCCTCGTTGCTTTGGCTATGAAATGGTCCTGCGCCTACACCGCCGCCGGTTGGCATGCGAATCACCACATCTGCATTTTGCCCCCAACGATAATGTATTTTTGCCAGGTTATTAATAATTTGATTAAAACCTACTGTTGCAAAATCTGCAAACTGCATTTCCATCATAGCTTTATAGCCTTGCATACTTAAGCCCAATGCTGCACCTACTATGGCGCTTTCGCAAATGGGTGTGTTGCGTACACGTGCTTTACCAAATTCTTCAACGAATCCTTCTGTAATTTTAAAGGCACCGCCATATTCTGCAATATCCTGTCCCATTAAAATCAGGTTTTCGTGCTGCTGCATGCTTAGTTTAAGCCCGTCTTTTATGCCATCAATAAAACGCTGTTCGGTTGTAGTTGCTGCCTGTGTTGCTGTTTGAGTGGCCAACGGTTTTTTAAAACGGGAGGACTGCCTGGTTTCAACGGATGTTTGTAGTGGATTGTCTGTAGTTTTTTTTGCAAACAAGTCGTTTATTTCTTCTGCTGTATTGGCTACCATGGCCGGCGACTCAAAGCCAACCTTTAATTCATTTTCTATATATTCTTTATACTCCTGGTGTAAGGCTGCCACATCATTTTCGCTGAGAATATTTTCTGCCAGCAGGTAAGCTTCGTAGTTTTTGATGGGATCTTTTTTCTCCCACAAATCAAAAAGATGCTTAGGTACATATTTTACTCCGCTAGCTTCCTCATGCCCACGCATACGGAAAGTCATGCACTCTATAAGGTAAGGTTTTTGGTTTTCGATACAATACTTACGAATGCCTTTAATGGTATCATACACTTCTAAAATATTATTACCATCTATGCGGATGCCTTCCATGCCATAACCTTTGGCACGCTCTGCCAGGCTAAAACAACGGTACTGCTCACTAGTGGGTGTGCTTAAGCCATAGCCATTGTTTTCAATGATAAATATTACGGGTAAATCCCAAACGGCAGCTACATTCAGTGCTTCATGAAAATCGCCTTCGCTAGTACCGCCATCGCCGGTAAATGCCAGTGATATTTTTGCTTCGTTGCTTAGTTTATGAGCTAGTGCCACTCCATCTGCAATGGCTAATTGCGGACCAAGATGGCTGATCATACCGCAGATATGATGCTCTTTGCTACCAAAATGAAAACTGCGTTCCCGCCCCTTGCTGTAGCCATCTTTGCTACCCTGCCATTGCTTAAAAAGTTTGTTGAGCGGCATATTTCTGCTGGTAAAAACACCCAAATTTCTATGTAAAGGCATTATCCATTCATCTTGCAGCAGGGCCATGGTAGCACCTACAGCTATTGCCTCTTGCCCAATGCCGCTAAACCATTTGCTAATTCTGCCTTGCCTTAATAAAACCAGCATTTTCTCTTCAATCATCCTGGGAAGCAGTAATTTTTTGTATAATTCAATAAGGGTATCGTTGCTTAAATCTTTTCTATTAAACTGCATGGCGTAGCGGTTATTTATTTGAATGGTGAAGGTAGGCAGGGATTTGCCAAGAAGGCTTTTTTGCCCCCGGATTTTACAAATTTTAACCGATTAAATTGGTGGATATGTAAGTACATTTTAAGTGAAATATGGGTTGAATTGGCTAAATAAAATTTTGTGGTAAAAGCTCGATTACGATATTCCGAACAACAGTCATTATTTATATCGTTTGATAAAAAAATAAATAACAACATCAAATTTGCCACCGCACCCCATTTGATAGTAAAAGTTAGGCTCAAAAAAATATTATTGCTTTTGATCTGCAAAATTTTAATTTAACATTTTCTGTTTATGTAAAAATTAAATCGGTTGCATCCTGGTGTAAACTTTAAAAACATGAAACAACTCTTTAAACCAACCGCAGTTATTATCTCCCTAATTTGCTGTATTGCTATTACGGCCTTTTTTGTACCTCCGCCTATTAAACAGCAGTCGAATACAAAAGCTGTAGCGGGCGCTAAAATACAGGCCGCCATTTTACTGGATGTAAGTGGCAGTATGAATGGATTGATTGAACAGGCCAAAGCCCAATTGTGGACCATGGTAAGCACTATGGGCAGAGTGCAATGCAATGGTGTAACGCCTCAAATTGAGATTGCCTTGTATGAATATGGACGGCCAGGTAATGGAATGGCAAACGGATACATTAAACAGATTAGTGGTTTTACTTCTGACCTCGATATGCTGTCGCAAAAATTGTTCAGTTTATCTATAGAGGGTGGCGACGAATATTGTGGGCAGGTTATTTATGCTTCGCTAAAAGAATTGAAATGGGATACAACTGCCACCAACTACAAAGTGATTTTTATTGCCGGCAATGAAGATTTTTTGCAGGGAAATACACATTATACAAGGGCATGCACGGCGGCTAAAAACAAAGGGGTGATTGTAAATACTATTTACTGTGGTGATAAAATGCAAGGCATTCGGGAGCATTGGAACCTTGCCGGAGAGTGTGGTAATGGCAGCTTTACCAATATCAACCAAAATGCCACTATTGATGATATACCTACGCCTTTTGATAGCATATTAATATCGCTGAACGATAAGCTGAACGGTACTTATATGCCTTATGGCAGTGCTGGTGCGGCCAGCATTTCTCAACAAAGAGAAGTTGATAAAATGAATTTTGCCATGAACAAATCTGCCGGGCTAAAAAGGGCCAAAGTAAAAAGCAGTGCTGGTTTGTACAAAAACGATAGTTGGGATTTGGTGGATGGTTACGCCAATAATCTGGCAAGTGTTGATAAACTAGACCGCAAATCTTTGCCAGATAGTTTGCAGGCAAAATCGACTGAAGCAATAAAAGAAATTATTACTAAACAGAGTACCCAACGTAGTGCAGTACAACAACAAATGGCCAATTTTAACGTAAAAAGAGATGCTTATATCATTGCTGAAAAAGCTAAGAATGTGAAAGGGAAAAATACTGAAACCCTGGAGACGGCGATTGAAAAAATCATCAGGGAGCAGGCAAAGCGTTACAATATGACTGTTTTGTAAATTGCAAAACCCGGGTTAAAAAAGGGAATGCTGCAATGGTTTTCCCTTTTTTATGGTTGCTGTTTTAGTTTTTCTTTTGGCCATGCTCTTTTATTAATAAACGAGTTGAAGAAGGATAATAATATACTGAATAGCATAGCATGCCCAAAGCTATCTGTGTGAAAACTATCCATAAAATGATCGCCAATTAAAACCATGCAGGTATTAATTACAAATAAAAACAAGCCAAGTGTTAAAATTGTGGCTGGCAGTGTGAGCAAAATTATTATTGGCTTTACAATAGCATCGAGCAAACCAAGTACTATTGCAAAAATAATGGCGCTGTAAAAATTATCCATGTGTATGCCAGGTAATATGCTGGCTAATAAAAATGCATTTACTGTTGTAATTAAAATTTTTAAAAGAAGGTTCATTTTAATGGTTTTTAATTGGTAGA
>JBBQTZ010000274.1:0-5792 GCA_038234405.1 Chitinophagales bacterium | reverse complement strand
GGCAAAAATTTGGAAAATAGTAATATTGTTTTTATTGCGTTATAGTAATATAAATAAATGTTGGGTGCTATCAGCAGCGGAGCTATCAGCAGCTTTTGTTCCAGCTTTGGCTGCAAGCCCTTCACTTCGTTACGGGGCTTTCCCCGTCCGAACTGCAATCAGAACGATTTATTAAGGTGAAACATTCAGCCGGGCGGGCGCTCTATCCGGCATCCCTTCGGCGAGGGTATCTTTGTTGGGCTTTTACCCACAATATAGATATAAAATAATATTCAATGGTAACACTTGTATGCCGTTTGGCTGTAACTGTAAAACAGTTTATTGTACCTTTCTTAACTGCTGCAGCAAAGCCGTAATATCTTTTGGGGGTGGGGCGGTTATATCATGCGCTACGCCAGCCTCATCCGTAAATTTTAGTTGAAATGCGTGCAACGCAACCCTGTTTAAAATGGGCCTTTCTTCCTCTTCACGCTTGCTTAACTTGTACTTTTTTTTAAGAGAAGATAGCAGCACAGGTTTGCCATCGCCATACAGCGGATCGCAAACTATTGGGTGCCCAATGTTTTTGGCATGCACCCTTACCTGGTGCGTTCTGCCGGTATGTATCCTGAATTTTACCAAAGAATATTTACCTAAATCTTCCTGCACCGCATAGTCGGTTAAAGATGGTTTGCCTTTTTTATTTATCACCATCTGTCCCTTAAAAATGGGGTGTTCCATAATTGGCCCATCTATACTACCCGTTTGGTGTGCCGGCGATCCATGCACAAGGCCGAGGTAATATTTTTCCATACTATGCTCCTCAAATTTTTTAGAAAAATACTTGTGGCTCAACTCATCTTTTGCAAAAATGATGAGGCCGCTTGTTTCCTTATCTAAACGGTGTACCGTAAAAATTTTGCCATATTTCTCTATCAAAATATCTTTTAACGAGGGCTCAGACTGTGTTCTATCCGGTATAGATAATGTGCCAGCCGTTTTGTTAATGGCAACAAACTGCTCATTCTCAAATAAAATTTCACCCAGCCCTTTTAACTGGTTATTGGTTGTTGGTTTGGCTGTTGTGGTCATTTTTTAACAGGTCTTTTTTGGGCAATTTTTAGCTTGTCTCTATTCTTGTTGAAAGAGCTTTTTTCGAACGTAACGGGTTTATCCGCTTCTGTTTTACGACTGCCTGTTTTGCGACTGCCTGTTTTGTAGTTGCTTGCCCTTGTAGTATCAGGTTTATCGGTAGCAGCGTAATTTTTATCTCCTTTGTAAGCCGTCTTTTTGTAATTATCAGCTTTGGTTGCGCCAATATTGTCTTTTTTAAAATCTCCTTTTTTAAAATCTCCTTTTTTAAAAGAGGCAGATTTATCAAACGGAACCTTGTCTTTATCTGTTTTAAAATGATCTTTTTTATAATCGGCCTTTTTATAATCGGCCTTTTTATCAGTACCCGATTTATCTTTTTTGTCGAATGTACCTTTGTCGGATTTTCCTTTATCGAATTTTCCTTTATCGAATGTACCTTTATCTTTCCCTGCTTTAAAACTGTCTTTTTTATCAAACCCTTTACTGTTTTTGTCAGCCTTAAAACTACTTTTTTGATAAGCCTCTTTTCTATCTGCGCCAGCTTTTTTAAAATCCTTTTTACGGGGAATTGCTTTTTTATCGGCAGGCCTTTTAGCATCTTCAATGTCCAAAAAGTCTTCTTCAAAGCTATCTGCTGCCTCTTCTTCTATTGTTGAGATGGAGTTTTTAGCTGCACTTGCTGGCTTGGTTTTGTAAGAGGCATTCATGTATTTAAGCAACCTTACTTCTTTTTCTGATAAAAAACGCCATTTGCCCCGCTCTACATTTTTTTTGGTAAGGTTGGCATACATTACCCTGTCAAGGCCTTTTACATCGTAGCCAAGCGATTCAAAAATACGGCGTACAATGCGGTTGCGGCCACTGTGTATTTCAATGCCAATCACAGATTTATCCCTGCTATCAGCATAGGCAAGTGAATCCACTAATACCAATCCATCCTCCAATGTTAAGCCCTTCAATATTTTTTCAAAATCGTTTTTTGTAAGTTCCTTATCTAATTTTACCTCATATACTTTGGTAATGTTGTAGCTGGGGTGCGATAGTTTTTGGGTTAATTCGCCATCATTGGTAAGTAATAGCACGCCAGAAGTGTTTCTATCCAGCCTGCCAATGGGGTAAATTCTTTCTGTAGTTGCCATTTTGGTAAGCTGCAATACTGTCTTTCTTCCCTGCGGATCGTCTGTAGTGGTAATATAATCCTTTGGCTTATTAACCAAAATATACACTAAATTTTTGCTTACAAACAATTCTTTACCGTTACAAACAACCTCATCTTTATCAGTTACTTTAAAGGCAGGCTCCAGTATAACTTCATTATTTACTTTTACCTTACCTTCTTTTATTAAAATTACAGCATCTCTTCTGCTGCAAACGCCACAATGCGCCAGGTATTTGTTCAATGGCATAAGTGCATCACTAATGGAGCCGGTTTTTACTGCTGCATTCTTTTTAGCAGTTGTTTTTGCCGGGGTAGCCACTTTTGGTGCAGCGGCTTTTGCAAATGCTTTTGTATCGGGCGCAACAATTTTTTCGGGTGTTGCTTTTTCTATATTATCTGGTTTTGCTTTAAAAGGTTTTTTATTGGCCGGATCAGTTGCTTCAAGCGAAGCTGCCCTAATGGCATCCCTCATTTGTCGTTTATCTTCAAAACGCTTGTCAATAGCGGCGGCTCTTTCTTTTTTCGCTTTTCGCTTTACTTGTTTAAAGGCTTCTTTTACAGCGCTATTCTTCTTTTTTTCAGAAAACTTTTGATAATACGTTTTGTTCATGATAATGTTAGTTTACTATTATTACAACAGTGTTAAGCGGCGAAGGTATGATTTTTTGCAGGGCAGGTAAACAGAAGATTGCATAAGTTTGCCAATACAATTTATTTACATGACCATCAATTCTTATATAGATCATACTGTTTTAAAACCAACAACCCTTGTTGCAGATGTAGAAAAGCTTTGCAAAGAAGCTATTGAATACAGCTTTGCTGCCGTTTGTGTGCCCCCATTATTTGTACAACAGGCTAGTGCAATGGTGCAAGGCAGCAGCGTAAAAGTGGCTACTGTTATAGGTTTTCCGTTTGGCTACTCCGCTGTTGAGGCCAAAGTGGCAGAGGCAGTGCTTGCCATAATAGATGGAGCAGATGAATTGGATATGGTGATTAACATTAGTGCACTCAAAAACAATGACTGGCAGTTTTTAGCCAATGAGCTCAATGCCGTGCTATCCATCATTAGGAGTAAAAACAAAGTAATTAAAATTATTATTGAAAGCGGTGTGTTAACAGAGGAGGAAATTATCAAATGCTGCGACTTATATGGTGCTGCCGGTGTAGATTTTATGAAAACTTCTACCGGCTATGCAGAAAAAGGCGCAACTATTGAAGCTGTTGCATTAATGCGAAAACACCTGGCAAATACCATACAAATCAAAGCAAGCGGCGGTATAAAAAGCTATAGTTTTGCCAGCGCTTTGATTGCTGCAGGCGCCAATAGAATAGGTTGCAGCAGTAGCATTCAAATTGTATCAGAAGCACCGCCACAAGTTTAACCCGGTTTTTGAAGTTGAAAATGTATAACAGTTTTCAATAGTAAAATTGCACTTAAATTTTATTTTGTAAAGCAGCTTATGGTAGTTTAAAGGCTTTGCCAGGTTTGTATCGGAACGATTTTTGACAAAAGCAGTAATATGAAAAAAATATTTTACAGCATCTTTTCTTGTTTTTTTGTAACAACATCTATTGCCCAAACTTTTGATACAACTGTTGCAGGTATGGTTACCACTATAAAAGACAGCCGCATAAAAGAGCTTGCAAAAAAAGAACTTGAGTTTAATGAAGTGTGGATTTCCGCTGTAAAAACTGCAAGAGGTTACCGTTTAAAATTATTGAGCACCAATGACAGGCCACTAGCCATGAAAGTGCGTACACAATTATTGCAACGTTTTCCCGAGCAAAAGGTGTATATGAGTTTTCAGCCTCCCCACATATTGTTAAAGTTTGGAAATTTTTTAGATAAAGAGGAAGCTGAAAGTTATAAAAATGAAATTATCCGCAATAAACTGGTAACAAGTAACATTTACCTGGTGTCTGAAACCATTGAGTTAAAACCTGATAAAAATAAAGACAAAGACAGTAGTAATAAATAATTGCTATTTCCCCATATACCTTAAATACAATGTTGTGAGCAACTCTTTAGAATTACAGATAAAAAATCTTGCTAAAAAATATGCAGAAGAATTTGTGGCCATCCGCAGGCACATACACGCCAATCCGGAATTAAGCTACGTAGAATTTGAAACTTCGGAATTTGTGCAACAAAAACTCAGCAGTTACAATATTCCGTTTCAAATAAAAGCCACCACTGGCGTAATTGGTTTATTGAAGGGAAAAAATCCGGATAGCAGGGTAGTGGCCTTGCGGGCAGATATGGATGCGCTACCCATTTTGGAAGAAAACGACTTGCCTTACAAATCCTGTAAACCGGGCATTATGCATTCCTGTGGGCATGATGTACATACTGCATGTTTGCTGGGAGCCGCCAAAATTTTAAGCGAATTGAAAGATGAATGGGAAGGGACCATCAAACTTATTTTTCAACCCGGAGAAGAAAAAAATCCGGGTGGCGCAAGCTTGCTTATAAAAGAAGGGGTATTGGAAAACCCTGCACCCAAAACTATTTTTGGCATGCATGTGCATTCAACATTGCAGGTAGGTAAAGTAAGTTTTAGAGGCGGTATGGTAATGGCAAGTGCCGATGAAATTTATATTACCATCAAGGCAAAGGGTGGCCATGCAGCAGCTCCACAGTTTACAGCAGATACCATTTACATAGCCTCTAATTTAGTGGTTAGCTTGCAGCAGATAATTAGCAGAAATAATAATCCTTTTAATCCTTCTGTATTGTCTATCACTTCTTTTCAGGGAGGTAATACTACCAATATAATACCATCGGAAGTAAAGCTAATGGGCACTTTTAGAGCAATGGATGAGGTTTGGCGTTTTAAAGCACACGAGCTGATAAAGCAATTGGCAACTGATTTTGTAACAAGCATGGGTGCCGAAATTGATATTAAAATTGATGTGGGTTATCCCTTTGTACTCAATAATGAATTGCTGAGTAGTGCTGCCGGTAAAAAGGCTGCTGATTATCTCGGTGAAACAAATGTTGAACAAACCGAGCTACGCATGGGAGCAGAAGATTTTGCTTTTTATTCTCATAAAATCCCTGCTTGCTTTTTTAGACTTGGTACGGGCAATATAGCCAAAGGCATTACCATTGGCGGCCACACACCCACCTTTACTATTGATGAAGATGCTATAGAAATTGGCATGGGTATGATGGCTTTATTGGGTGCTACCAACGCCGGGTATTCAACCCTTGATAATTAAGCAGCAATTACTACGGATGGAGTGTAAATATTTGGTTCTTCGGTAAAATTAGTGCGATACACTACTAATAAATATCACTTTTTGTTTAACAATCAATACTTTTCTTATGTCAGCTATTAAAACGGCCATTCTTTCTTTTGGTATGTCGGGCAAACTTTTTCATGCGCCTTTTATTGCTGTACACCCTGGTTTTCATTTGGCAGGGGTATTGGAAAGAAGCAAAAAAATGGTGCAGGAAATTTATCCAATGGTAAAATCTTTTAATACGATTGATGAGTTGCTGGCAGATGATTCCATTGAACTGATTATTGTAAATACACCCAATTACACCCATTAT
>JBBQTZ010000273.1:0-5819 GCA_038234405.1 Chitinophagales bacterium | reverse complement strand
ATACCGGGCTACAATTTCAATACCAATCCTTTTGAAAACGATGAAGTATCCATTGGTAAAAATCCACAATCTTAATTTTTATGGCACTCAATAAAGAGGTTTTTAAAACCCGGGCATTAACGGCATTTGTTTTTGTATTGGTAATGCTGTTGGGGTTGTTGGGGAATAAATACAGTTTTGCCATTTTGTTTACCATCATCCATTGGGGATGCTGGAAAGAGTTTGTAAAGCTAACCAGGAAGATATATGGCGGTAACACAATGTATAGTTTGCTGGGTTTGCTATATATTTCGGCACCAATAATAATGCTGCTTATTTTATTTTTTCAAGTGGATAGTGTACGATTGTTACCTGCAAATGGAATTATACCAGGTAAACATATTGATGCAAGAGTAATTCCTTGCGGCATCATCTTCTCTATCTGGATTAACGATACTATGGCCTACCTGGTAGGTTCATTTATAGGTAAAACCCCTTTTTCACCCATCTCTCCTAAAAAAACCTGGGAAGGTACCGCTGGCGGGGCTATACTCTGTGTTATACTTATTGGAGTATTAGGCTATTTTATTCCGATGGCTAAAATGCTTGCCGTACAGCATTGGATAGCAATAGCAGCCATCTGTGCTATTTTTGGCACAGCAGGCGATTTATTAGAAAGTAAAATAAAACGTATGGCAAACGTAAAAGATAGTGGTAGTTTTATGCCTGGCCATGGTGGATTTTTAGATAGGTTTGATTCTTTGCTTGTGGCCATACCTTTTGTATGGTTGTATATAAAGTTATTTGTACAGCTTTAACCCATATTGTACAGGGTAAATGATGCTGCCTTATATTTGCCATTCAATATTATAGTATGACAATCCATAGAGAAGGTTTTAAAACAATTGCTATTTGTACACTTATTTTTGGTGTCATCAATATTGCAGGTTTTTATATTTTTAGTGCTCAACAGCCCATTGTAGGGTGGTTACTGTTTTTTTCAACCCTGTTTTTACTGCTTTTCATTATTTCTTTCTTTCGCATTCCAAAGCGAACACTTACCATAAATGATGGTGAAATAATTGCTCCTGCAGATGGAAAAGTAGTTGTTATAGAAGAAACAATGGATGAAGAATATTTTAAAGGTAAAAGGCTGCAGGTGTCTATTTTTATGAGCCCTGCTAATGTACACGTAAACCGCAATCCTATAAGCGGCGAAGTAGTTTATAATCAATACCATAAAGGGAAATACCTGGTAGCATGGCATCCCAAATCATCTACAGAAAATGAACGGCATAGCGTGGTAATAAAAAAAGGAACTACAGAAATATTGGTAAAGCAAATAGCCGGAGCCCTTGCCAAACGCATTGTAAACTATCTGCAGGTAGGCCAGCAAATAAACCAAACTGAAGAATTTGGGTTTATAAAATTTGGTAGCCGGGTAGATATGTTGCTGCCAGCAGGTACCAAAATTAATGTACAACTAAATGAAGTAGTTAAAGGTGGCGTTACCGTAATAGCCACTTTTTAATTAGTTTATTGTTACTTTAAAAATGGTTACGCTTTTTGTAAATAGTGAAAAATTAACAATTTTGCCTTTTATAAAATGCAATGAACTACTTACTTTTACGTTATAAACTTAAATTTTACTATTATGAAAAAAATGATTCTATTAGCTACTGCAGCTTTATTAATTACCGGAGTAACTTTTGCTGATAAAGGAAAAAAGAAAAAATGTTGCGAAAAAACAGCTTCTTGCAGCTCTAAAAGTGGTAAAAGTGGTAAAAGTTGTAAAAAAGATAAAAACCAAACAGATAAGGATAAAACAGAAACAGTAAAAGAAACAACTGTAAAGTTGTAGTTGCCATCAAAAAAATTATAAAAAATCCCTTGCAATTACTGCAGGGAATTTTTTTTAGTATAAATACCTGGTTTTAAAATTTGGGTTGAGGTAGTTGGCAGCGTTTAAAATACAATACAAATTTGTATTGCAGTTTTTTGTTAGAGAACAAGTGGGTGCATTTTAAATTGTGGCAACACGTAGTTTTTGGTGATAACACCAACCATGGCCAACCCTTGCCCGGTGCCCCCATATACCCAAATCGGGAGCTACAATTTGAAATGTACCCTATAAAGTAAACTTTTGATACCAACTATTGGCTTCTCAAAACCAATAGTTGCTGTTGTTGCAAGTGCAACTACATTTTCAATTGTAAAATATGGGTTATGTTCAATTACGCTGCTCAACCACTTACTAATCCTATTTAAATGATATACAAAAGCAGTTTAAAATATAATTGCCAGCTCGCTTAACTGGCTAATGGTATAAGTTGGCTGAAGCGTGGTAGTTGCATTAATATGATTTACAAAAATATTATCCATACCCACGTTAATGGCGCCCTGTATATCAGCATCCAAATTATCGCCCAACATTATACTTTGGTGCAGTTGCGCCCCTGCAATATTTAAAGCATATTCAAAAATTTCTTTTTTGGGTTTAAGGCTGTTACTTTTTTCGGAAGTTACAACATGTGCAAAGTATTTGTTAAGCCCGCTATTCATAAGTTTTGTCCATTGTACATTTTCAAAACCGTTGGTAATAAGGTGTAATCCGTATTTTTTTTCAGTAAGATAATCGAGTATTTCTACCGTATGAGGGAAAAGTATTTTTTTAGTAGGTAGTATTGTTAAAAATTGTTCACCCATTTGTTTTGCCAACTGTTCATCTGCAATTTTAAAATCCATTAGCGTACGGTACATACGCCTCCATTTAAGTTCTTCGCCTGTTACAAATCCTTTATGATACCTATCCCACAACACATCATTGTGAATTTTATAAAGTTTATAAAAATCTTCGAACGGAACGATTCCTTTGTCTTTTAAAGCAAAAATATCATATAGCTCCAAAAGTGTTTCCTTTGCATTGGCATCAAAATCCCATAGGGTATGGTCAAGATCAAAAAAGAGATGTTTGTATTTCATATTTTTAAAAACTAAAAAAATGTAAGATTATTACTTTTAAACCATTAAAATTGTAAAATAGTTTATAAATAGCGCAACATGAACAGCACAATTAACACAGAAAAAACATTGCAGGGTAAAAATGTAGTAATAACAGGTGCCTCTAAGGGTATAGGAAAAGCCATAGCTGCCGCTTTTGCTGCAGAAGGCGCCAACTTATTTTTGTGTGCAAGAAATGAGGTACAGTTGTACAATACCCTTGCAGCATTGCAAACACATTACCCTCAAATTGTTGTAAAAGCAAAAGCTTTTGATCTTTCAATTAAAGAGCAGGCCATTGCCTATGGTGAGTGGATTGTCAATGCCGGTATAACAGCAGATATTGTAGTAAACAATGCCGGACAGTTTTTGCCAGGCAGCGTGCACAATGAAGATGATGGACTGCTGGAACAGACGATGAACATAAATCTTTATAGCGCTTACCACCTTACCAGAAAGTTACTACCTGCAATGATGGCCGCTAAAAAGGGGCATATTTTTAATATTTGTTCTATTGCTTCTTTACAAGCTTACAATAATGGTGGCAGCTATAGCATTACAAAGGCTGCACTAATGAGTTTTAGTAAAAATTTAAGAGAAGAGATGAAGTTACATCATATAAAAGTAACTGCCATATACCCTGGAGCAGTTCTTACAGATTCCTGGGGTAACTATGATAATAGCAGCAACCGTATTATGGAAGCCTCGGATATTGCTACCATGATTGTAGCTGCCGCAAAACTTTCTCCTTCTGCGGTGGTTGAAGATATAGTGATAAGGCCACAGTTAGGCGATTTGTAACCTGTCAAAAGCATTGCAATTAAATAAATGCAACAGGTTATAAATGCCATTTTTTTACTAAAATTATAATAAAAAGCTAATTCTATTGGAGGATATTTTGTAAAAATTGAAAACTTTACAATAAAGCTGCTGTTTATTTTTTTAGTAAATGCAGCAGTTAACTATTGTAACCTTGGTTAGTATGCAGTAAGGCTAAACTGTGCCATAGTTATAATTTGTAACAGGGTTTTAACTGCAAAATCTGTGTTTATTTTTAATAATTCGTTAACAATGCCGAAATTGCGTATTAAACTGTAAGCTTTTCATGCAACGTACAACTCCCATCGTTTTAAATCTCATCATAATTAACGTACTGGTTTATTTGGCCCAAAAATTTATAACTCAAATAGATGTTACAGATTGGGGCGCCTTACATTATTTTGGATCTGCCCTTTTTAAGCCACACCAAATTATTACCAACATGTTTATGCATGATACAGGCGGACTAACACATATTTTATTTAATATGTTTGGGCTCTGGATGTTTGGTAGCGTACTGGAAAACTATCTAGGCTCTAAAAGATTTCTTATTTTTTACCTAATTTGTGGTGTAGGATCTGCCCTGCTTGTACAATTAACTGTACCATATAGTGCATCTATATTTGCAAATTCTGCTGCGGGGTTACAAACAGCTACTACCAACAATATTACTGTAGAGGCTGTTGTGGAAGCCTATAAACAGCAATATTCCGCTATTGGTGCATCTGGTGCTATTATGGGTGTTATGGCTGCTTTTGCTTATTTATTCCCTAATACAGAAATGTATGTAATGCTGATACCTATCCCTGTAAAAGCCAAATATGTAATACCTGTATTTATTTTAATTGATCTTTTTGGTGGGTTGAACCAGTTTGCAGGTGATAATATTGGCCATTTTGCCCACCTGGGTGGTGCGCTTATTGGTTTTTTACTAATACTTTATTGGAATAAAAGCAACCGGAAAACCTTTTACTGATACCAACGTTATTTAAAATCGATTGGTGCGTTTAAATGAACGAAGCCCATGTTGGATGGCGAGGACAACAAACACGAACCACCTTCGTTGGATGTTTTAACCGACCGAAATTGAAAGCGACAATTTGAAATGCACTTAAATTGATTGAAACTTATTGATTGAAACTTATTTATTTAAATTTTTTTTTACTATGGGAGAATTAGACAGATACTCAGATTTCCAAAAACCAAGGCGGCGCTTAACCCTGGGTGATGATGGTAATGCACTAGTTGCACTGGTTACCATCAATATTATTTTCTTTATTTTACTTTTGGTAATACAGGTTATATATTTCATTTTTCAGACAGATGCCTCAGCTTTTTATGCACAGGTAGTTACGTATTTTGAAATGCCAGCTCAATTGATAACCCTTAGTGAAAGGCCATGGACGGTGCTAACTTACATGTTTACCCACACCAATGTAATTCACATACTTAGCAACATGATTTGGCTATGGTCTTTTGGGTATATTTTACAAGCACTTACCGGTAATAGAAAACTAATACCTATTTACATTTACGGCGGACTTGTTGGCGCATTTGTATTTATTGTAGCTAGTTACTCAATACCTCCTTTAAAACCAGTTATACAAAGCAGTTGGTTAATTGGTGGCAATGCCGGTGTTATGGCTGTAGCAATGGCTACTACTGCATTGGCGCCTAATTACCGGTTTTTTCAAAATCTAAACGGTGGTATTCCTATTTGGGTATTAACCCTTGTTTATGTATTTATAGATTTTGCAGGCGTAGCATCAATGGGTGCCGCACACAGTTTATCGCATATTGGTGGCGCTGCTGCCGGCTACCTGTTTGTAGTACTGTATCGTAAAGGAAAAGATGGAAGTATATGGATGTTACAATTCTACGATTGGATGATGAATGTATTTAATCCTGATAAAAAAAATGCTGCAAATAATATTCGTGAAAAAGTTTTTTATAACTCCGATGGCCGTAAACCTTTCAATAAAACATCTAATATATCTCAGCAGCGGGTGGATGAAATTTTA
>JBBQTZ010000272.1:0-5858 GCA_038234405.1 Chitinophagales bacterium | reverse complement strand
AGATATTATGGCAATACGTGTTGCAGTTAACCACAAAACAACCTATACCTACGACCGTTTGGTAAATCTTTCTCCACACATTTTCAGATTACGACCTGCGGCACATTCCCGAACAAATATTGAAGCTTATTCTTTTAAAATTACGCCCAAAGAGCATTTTATCAACTGGCAGCAAGATCCCTTTGGTAATTACCAGGCAAGGGTTGTTTTTCCTGAAAAAACTGGGGAGTTAAGTGTAGAGGTTGAATTGATAGCCAATTTGGTTGTCATCAATCCTTTTGATTTTTTTGTAGAAGATTATGCAGAGAAATTTCCTTTCCGGTACGAGGAGCAACTGCGAAAAGAATTGTTGCCCTATTTTGAATTTAAAGAATTTGGTTCGTTGCTCAGGCAATGGATGGCAGGGGTTGACAGAAATACTAAAAATATCAACGATTTTTTGGTGTACATCAACCAAAAGCTCAATAGAGAAATCAATTATTCTATCCGCATGGAAGCAGGGGTACAAACCTGCGAAGAAACACTGGAAAAAAAATTAGGCTCTTGTAGAGATACTGCCTGGCTACTAGTGCAAATATTGCGACATCTCGGCCTTGCTGCTCGTTTTGTTTCCGGTTACCTGGTGCAATTAACGGCAGATGTAAAATCGCTTGATGGCCCATCTGGACCTGAAAATGATTTTACCGATTTGCATGCCTGGACGGAAGTGTACATACCCGGCGCTGGCTGGATTGGCCTCGATCCTACCTCTGGATTGTTTGCTGGCGAAGGCCATATTCCTTTAGCTTGTACACCCGATTACGCAAGTGCAGCACCGGTTACAGGTGCTACAGATGTTTGCGAAACTGTTTTTACTTTCTCTAACAAAGTAACCCGAATTCACGAAGATCCACGGGTTACCAAACCCTATACACCCGAGCAATGGGCCATCATCAATGCAACGGGTTTAAAAGTTGATGAAGACCTGGAGGCAGGCGATGTAAAAATGACCATGGGCGGCGAGCCTACTTTTGTTTCTATTGATGATATGGAGGCAGATGAATGGAATACCACCGCAGATGGTAAGCAAAAGCGCATCCTTTCTCACGAGCTAATTTTTAGGCTGCGAGAAAAATTTGGCCCCAACGGAATGATCCATTACGGCCAGGGAAAATGGTACCCCGGCGAGCCTTTGCCAAGGTGGCAATATGGTTTGTTTTGGAGAAAAGATAACTATCCAATTTGGCATAATTTAAAGCTGATTGCACATGAAAACATTGAGAAAAAATGCACCCATGCAGAGGCTGAATTATTTACCCATGAGTTGGCAAGGCGCTTAGCTATTAGTCCAGCCAATATGAGTATTGCTTATGAAGATATTTTTTATTTTTTATGGGCCGAAAAAAAAGTGCCAGTAAATGTAGATTTATCTAAAGTAAACCTCAAAAATTCGCTGGAGCGAAAAACCCTTGCTCAATTATTAGAAACAGGTTTAGATACGCCAGCCGGATATGTACTACCCTTAAAATGGAATTACGAAAACGGAAAGTGGAAAAGCTGTAAATGGATAGTAAGCAGCGATCATTTGTTTTTAACACCAGGTAACTCGCCCATGGGCTTACGTTTGCCCTTAGATTCGTTACCGGAAGTATCCAAATTTGCAGAACCGCAAAGAGTAGAAAGAAGCTTGTTTGAGGAGTTGCCTGCTTTAGAACATTTTAATGAAACCATTACGGAGCGCTATGATACGGTAACGGTACATCCTCCTGAGCAGGTAAATAGAAGATTTACAGAATGGTTAAAAGATAAGCTAAGTGCCTTTAAAAAAGTTAAAAAAGAAAAGGAGGAAGAACTGATAACTAAACCGGAGCCTGTCCCTGAAAAAATACCGGAAGCGGTAAATAACCAAGAGCAAGAGGAAGCTGCCTACCAGGAGTTTTTGATAGAAGTAGAAACCATCAAAACGGCACTCTGTATTGAGGCAAGAGAAGGTATCCTCTACATTTTTATTCCGCCAATGGATTACCTGGAGCATTATCTCGATTTAATTGCATCCATTGAAGCCACTGCCGAAAAATTACAAATACCTATCCGTATTGAAGGCTACGAGCCACCGAGAGATTACCGAATGGAGCGCTTGGTAGTATCACCAGATCCCGGTGTAATTGAAGTAAATATTCATCCCTCAAAAAACTGGAAAGAGCTTACCAGCATTATTGATACTTTGTACGATCAGGCATTTTTATCCCGACTTGGTACAGAAAAATTTATGCTGGATGGAAGGCATACCGGCACAGGTGGCGGCAACCACATTACCATTGGTGGAGCTTCTCCAACAGAGAGCCCATTGCTCCGCAGGCCTGATCTGTTGCGAAGTTTAATCACTTACTGGCAGCATCATCCTGGCCTTTCTTATTTATTTTCCAGCGCTTTTATTGGCCCTACAAGCCAGGCACCAAGGATAGATGAAGGGCGGGATGAGAAATTGTATGAAATGGAAATTGCGTTTAGCCAGGTGCCTGAGCAGGGGCATATTCCTTTTTGGCTGGTGGATAGAATTTTTCGTCACCTCCTTACCGATATTACCGGCAACACCCATCGGTCAGAATTTTGCATAGATAAATTGTATTCTCCAGATTCATCTTCTGGCCGCCTTGGTATCCTGGAATTCAGAGCTTTTGATATGCCCCCGCATAAAGAAATGAGTTTGGTGCAAATGCTCTTAATACGTGCCTTAATAGCTATGTTCTGGAAAAAACCTTACCAACATGAATTGGTAAGATGGGGTACCGAGCTGCACGATAAATTTATGTTGTCGCATTATGTGCATGAAGATTTAAAGGAAGTAGTAAGTGATTTAAATGCAGCGGGCTATCCATTTGATATCAGTTGGTTTGAGCCCTTCTTTGAGTTCCGGTTTCCTCATTACGGCACGGTACAATTACAAAATATTGAAATGGAAATACGCATGGGTATAGAGCCATGGCATGTATTGGGAGAAGAAATGAGCAGTAGCGGTACCGCCAGGTACGTAGATTCTTCATTGGAAAAAGTGCAGGTAAAATTAAAAGGTTTAAATAGCAGTCGCTATATTTTATTGTGTAATGGTACCCGTGTACCGCTAAAAGAAACAACTATTAAGGGCGAATTTGTTTGCGGTATTCGTTACCGGGCATGGCAACCACCATCTGCCCTGCATCCAACCATTGGCATAGATGCACCACTCACTTTTGATATTGTAGATACCTGGAACAGCCGGTCAATTGGTGGCTGCACATACCATGTATCTCACCCGGGTGGCAGAAGTTATGATAGTTTTCCTGTTAATAGTTACGAAGCAGAAAGCAGGCGCTGGAACCGGTTTGGCAATACAAGCCATACGCAAGATGTACTAATGCCAACGCCACGTTTTAGCGTAGTGCAACATTATATTGAACAAGACAGACAATCCTTCTTCTGCGATCCACCGCCAGTGGTAACCAATAAAGAATATCCATACACTTTGGATATGCGGCAGTTTTGGAAAAAGTAAGCAGGTAGCTTAAACCTAGCCAGGTTTAAAGCGGGTAATTTTCCAGTATAATCTTTTTAGTGATGAATATTTAATGCAAGGTGTAAAGGCCTTGCTTTTTTTATATACCAATAGCAAAACTGCGTTTAGCTCTTGCAAGATAACTCGTGATTGATTTTTAACTGTAAAATTTGCGTTACATAAAGCCTGGCCAACTACCATACTTCAAATAAAATATTAACCATTTATTACTCACTCATTATACGTATGTTTTACTACTAAACGTGCTTTATTTTTAAATAATATATATAAAGGCCAATAATAGTGTTTTTTGGTTTTTTGTAAAACGTGGAATAGTATGCTCCTACAAACACGGTAATTTTTAAAGCAACAATCGGGGTTTATCAGCAGCAATACTTTCATCAACCTCGGTTCCGGCTATCCCCGGCCGAATGGCTAAACCGGCCGTGCGTTCCAAGTCCACCACAGAGCCATGCTGCAATGCCTCACCGGGCTTTCCACTGCTATACGGCATCCATTGGGGCTGATGATCTTTTTGCAACGGTTTAAAAAGAAGAGTTCAATTGTTGTGTGATTTATAATTGTTGAAATATTGGCGGTTGTTTGCTTTTTTAAATATTAATTTGGAATACGATAAAAGGGTTGCCGCTAAAGTAGCCTAGGGAATAACAATCTGCTGTTGTAAGACTATGTACTTATATTTGGCCTGGCCGAATTATATTTGCCTTTTAGGGGGTAACTTAATGTTCAGTACCTCAATTTGTATTTTTCCGGGATTTAAACTGCATCTATACAAGTTTGTTATTGGTGTTTTTATTATGACATTTAAAATTTCTTAAGCTTTTTTATGGAGAAAGAAATAAACCAACTTGAAACTCTACTTAACGAAATAAACCAAATTATCCAGCACCGCATATTACTCAAAAATTGGTCAATTGAAGATATTAACGAGGCAATTGGCGTAGAAGAAGAATATATTAAAGCTAAAGAACGAGTAATTGCCAGAAAAAATGATAGTTCTTTCTTTGATATTGATATTCCTAAATTAAAAAAGGTACTAAATGAAATATTGTCGAAACTAAGTGATATTAATAACAATCAATTTAGAGATAAGATTGGAAGTAAACTTAGAGGGCCCAATAATGATTTTCTTAAAATATTGGAACATGGTTTATTAGACTGTAAATCAAATATTTTCCAAAAGTTTGGAAAAAGCACTTATACAGGTTGTTTGACAAATGATGGTTATTTTAAATTAAATGTCAATGGGAATAATACTAAACTTTTTTCATCGTTCGCAACTGCAGCTTCATTTATTTCTGAGAAGCCCGTATTAAAAGGATGGGAAGTTTGGTTTGCTTTTGATAAAAATAAGAAAGAGCAAAATCTGGAATATTTTAGAAATGCTGCGTGCAATCAATAAGTGCAACAAGTTGTTTTAGTAAATGTAGTATATTGGGCAATTTGTAATAGAATTTTGGAGAACATAATGTCCTTATCATTTATGAGACACCGATGTTTTTGCTTAAAAACACATAAAATGAGAAAGCTGTAACTGTGAAACCCTGCCGTTCAATACTATTTGTATTGCAAGACACTCATCCTCGGATAAGAAAAATTTTAGCCCTCTCAAAGGTTTAACAAGTGCAACTGCCTAATTATTTATAGTGCTCGAAGAAAATTAGGACCAATCCTACAAAAAATAAAATCTTTATAAAGTATCAAGGTTTAAAGTCCCTCTTTGGGAGATTTGGAGGCTGCCATTTCCACATAAATAAAATCTTTGTAAAGTATTAAGATCCAAAGTACCCCTTTGGGGGATTAGGGAGCCACCCATCCCACAAAAAATAAAATCTGTATAAAGTATCAAGGTTAAAAGTGCCTCTTTGGGGAGTTAGGGGGCAACCCATTCCCCAAAAAATAAAAGCAGCATAAAGTGTCAGAGTTCAAAGTCCCCCTTTGGGGGATTAGGGGGCCAATTTGCAACCTGATTTTGTATTTTAATAAATAATTGGCAATTGACGGCGCAGGATTTGCCTAGATGTAAGCTATGACGAAACTTTTATCCGGCCTTTTCGGCTTTTTATTGCTGGCTCTTGTTCTAATATCCTGTAACTCTATAATTTCAGGTGTGTTAAGTAAAAAAACTGTGCGGGAGAAATACGAGGATAAAATGAAAAAAGACTCCGGGAAGAATAACCCGTCTGTTAATGCCTGGCTCAATGCGGCAGAATATTCACTCAACAACCCCTTAGGTATTCCGCCAACCTACAGCGAATCCGGCATTTTCTCAGCTAACAATCATACCGCCACTTCCTTGAAAGTTTTTATAAAACGAGGTCAGAAA
>JBBQTZ010000271.1:0-5886 GCA_038234405.1 Chitinophagales bacterium | reverse complement strand
CAGTTGGAACACGCCATCTAATTGGCTAGGAGGATACCTACCTCCTGCAAACCTCACCGCTCCTAATGAGATTTTGATTGACCCGATTGTTAATGGTGAATGTGTATTACAGTTAAACACCGCTCAAACAATTTCCAACGGAGCAAAAATTACTGTTGCAAGTACAAAGAAATTTAGAATAGAAAGTAATTTAATAATTCAACAATGATGAGTATTACTTTTCTTGTTTCCCGCCTATACATTTTAAAATAAATATGCCTGTTATGAACACCCCGATGAACATGTATAAAATAAAGAAAGTAATCCCCTTTCTGCTTGCCATTTTTTGCATGGCAAATAATATAACCGCTCAAAACGTAGGCATTGGCACCACCACACCCAATGCAAGTGCAGCGCTTGAAATTAAAAGTAATAATAAAGGATTGCTGATACCTGTAATGAACACTACCGCCAGAAACGCCATTGCTGCACCGGTAAATCGATTATTGGTCTGTGACAGTACCGTAAAAGCATTCTATTATTTTAAAAACAATGGATGGCAATCAATGGCATCTATTAATGCGTTAACAGATGATGATGGTAATACAATGGTAGAAGTAGAAAGAAATACGAACGATGATATAGTACGAATAAAAACTGGCGGAAGCAACCATACCGCTTTTACAAAAAATGCAACTGGGCCAACCCGGTAATTAATTATCAACTAATAGCCAGCAATAATTTTTTAGCAGGCACCAATAGTGGCTGGAATTTAAAAAGCGGCTACAGTGGCAATGGGTGCATCCCAAATTGTCGCTCCTGATTTCGGTCGGTGAGGACACCGACCGAGGCCCATAAATTTTGCCGGTGTGATTTGTGTAAATGCAATATTGTGCCCAAGCAGGGCCACAATTGCTAAAACTGTATTTTTAACTACCGTGTTTTTTTTATCATGAATGCTACATTTTATTCGAAATTATTTAAAAATGAATGGTAAGGAGTTACCGTTCTTCATTTATAAATACGATGGGTTATTGCCGGTATATAGTTTTTATAACTTACTGTAGCAGGCTAAAATGGAGAATAGAATTTTTATTATTGGGTTAAAGCACAGGTGAATATTATAAGGAAATTGCAACATTTTATATTCAGGCATACAAGTCATTTATATCACAAGCGGCAAGTTGCACCAACATGTCCCCAACTTTTTTGGTAACTGCGGTAAAGTATTGTTCGCCTTTTTCGGCAGTTGATAAAGCCGGGTCACCTATACCGGTATCTTCGGTAACCTGGCTCCATTTTCTTTCTGCCCAAACCCAACCTTCTCTAAAAGCAGCTATTTTGTTTTGCTTTTCTTTACCATTGCCTGCTTCTGCAAGCGGGCGTACCAGGTGGGGTGCAAGGTGAAGCAGCAGGCTTGTTTCCATTTCATCTGCATGGTCGCCCATATTATCAAAATATAGTTTTTTATCCAATGCCTGAAACCAGCTACAGGTAGATAGAAACATGGCAGGGTATTTTAAGCCCAACTCACGGAGAATAGGTTTAAAGTCGTTGCCACCATGGCTGTTAAGTAATAATAATTTAAAAATTTTTTGCCGGTTAAGTACCTCCACAATATCGGAAAGTATGGCTAATTGGGTACTCGGGTTCAGGTTGATATCGAGTGTAATATCCGCCTGTCCTGTGTTTACACCAAACGGTATGGTGGGCAATACAATTATTTTGGCGCCCTGCTCCCAGGCAATTTTTGCCGCTGCTGAAGCAATATGATCAGCTTCAATAACATCTGTACTATATGGTAAATGGTAGTTGTGGGCCTCTGTAGCTCCCCAGGGTAATATTGCCAAATCAAATTGACTGTCTTTAATATTTTTCCAATTATTTTCTGCTAAAATGTATGGACGCATAAGGTTTATAGTTGACTCTCTTTTATAAATTTATCTTGCCTCACTATGCAAAACTATCAAGGGTAATATTTACTTACCCATTAATTTCATCACTTTCTCCACATCTTCCGGCGTATCTATACAATGGCTTTCAAATTGCGTTGTTACGCATTTTATAGTAAAGCCATTTTGTACCCAACGCAGTTGCTCTAAAGATTCTGCTGTTTCCAGCGTAGAAACCGGGAGTTTGGTTATTTTTTCAAGTACATCCCTTCGGTATGCATACATGCCCACATGGCGATAATAAGTATAATGTTTATGCCAATGTTTTTCATCAACCCCTTTAATAAAAGGTATTACCATCCGGCTAAAATAAAGCGCTTCATTATTTGTGTTGAGCACAATTTTCACTTCACCTTTATCAAATAATATGTCGTGATTGTCAACAGCTATCATTTGTGTTGCCAGTTCTGTACTGCCATCTTTGAGTATTGCAGCGAGCTCATCAATTTGATCCGGTTCAATAAAAGGCTCATCGCCTTGTATGTTTATTACGTAGGTAAAATTGTTGTTTAATTGCTGCAATGCATCCCAGCATCTATCTGTACCGCTTGGGTGATGGGCGGATGTAATAACGACATTACCGCCAAATTTTTTTACATGCTCTGCTATTCTTTCATCATCTGTTGCTACTACCAAATAGCTTAGTAACTTACTTTTTGCGGCTTGCTCATACACTCGTTGCAACATAGATTTGCCTTGTATATCAATTAAAGGCTTGCCCGGAAACCTGGTGCTGGCGTATCTTGCAGGAATTATACCTGTTATCATAAATTATTTTCTGCGGGGATTATTTCGTTTTGTTCAAAGATGTAGGAAAGGGTGGGAGTTCTTTTTCTTTCGCCAATATATTGTTGATATTGTTCAGAAAATTTCATCCGGTGCTCCACCGCCTGGTTAAAATTATTGGTAATTAATAGTACCAATTCTGATATTTCTCTTAGAGCGTAATTATTGCCATCATGTTTGGTTATATAATCTACCAGCCTGCTTTTTTTGGCAAATTCTATCAGCAAAGGATTGGCATCTCTTTTTACCATCATTCTTACACCAACAATATTGGCAACTGAAAAATCGAGTACATCATCAAATACAAACATTATTTCTGAAGGTGAAATTTTATGTTGTTTACAAAAATGCAGTATTGCCTTTTCTTTATTGCTAACCTTGGAGTAAATGGCATTAAAGTTTTCCCGCTTGGCGTAAGAAAATGCCAGCAGGTTATTTTCGCCGGTAATAATGGCTGTAATGGGCAGTTGCTTATTGAGCTGAAAATGGCTGAAGCGCATTAAATTAATGCCCATTGAATCTACCTCGCTAAAACTGCTATGGCCATCAATATTTTTTCTGCCCTCGTTAAATACACCATCCCAATCAAAAATAAATGCTTTTATCGGACGATATTTTTGCCGAAGTGCAGCAGCATTTGGTATAAAAGTTCCTGCAAAATAATCTTCGAGCTGGTTGTTGATTTGCATTGCCATGTGTAAATATTTATTCTTGTAAATATAATATAAGCCAAATTCAAATGGCCAATCAGTTTGTAACCATCCTGCTAACAAAAAAGCCATCTTTTATAAAATGGCTCTTTGTTAAAATTTAGTTTGATTTTAAATCCTGTATATCCAGCATGCCAATGGGCTTGCCATTATCTGTTACCAAAATGGTATCAACATTTGTTTTTTTGAAGAGCACTGCCGCATCATTTAATAATAAGCCACCTTCTATACTCACAGGTGTGTTGTAGGTGAGATCGCCTAATTGTTTATCTAAAATGCCCGATCCTTCTTTTTGTAAATATCTTCTTAAATCACCATCGGTAAATACACCTTTTACCTGCAAATCTGCATTGGCAACCACAATAGCACCAAAGCCATACTCAGTCATTTTTACTATAGCATCCTTTACATTGGTGTCGGCTGATACTACTGGGTTTATACCGTTAATAGCTTCGTTAACCCTCATGGTCATTAGCTTGGTATCCTGCAAAAACTGATCGGTACCCAATGTGGTAAAATGATTATCGGTTAAAGATTTTAAAACTTTTAATGGTACCGTAATGGTATGCACACCTACATTAAGGGCATTGCGAACATGCTCATTGTTGCGAACAGAGCTAAACATTATTTTAGTATTGTAGCCGTAATGATCTACTGCCTGTACACATTGTTGTACCAGGCCAAGTGCATCCTGCCCCTGATCTTGTAAGCGGCCTACAAGCGGGCACACATAGGTAGCGCCGGCGTGCATAGCCATATAGGCTTGTTGTAAAGTATAAACAAGGTGAACATTTACCAGCAATCCATCTTTGCGCAGCAAGGCACAAGCTCTGACACCTTCTAAAGAAACCGGAATTTTAAAAACAGTTTTTGTAGGATCAAGACCAAGATTCAATTGCCGATGCGCCTCTTTCACTACATCTTCAGCCGTATTGCCCAACGCTTCAATCTGAAGCACCGGTACCATCTTCGACAACTTTACAATCATACCGTCAATATCGGTAATGCCTTCCCTTTGCATAAAGGTTGGAGTGGTAGTAAGGCCATTTAAAAAGCCTAGTTTAAATCCTTCTTCAATCTCTTTGAGGTTGGCTGAATCGAGGTATAATTCCATAAAATTTATTTTTAAAATAATTTGTTTTTTAATTCTTCGTTACTGTTTTCAAAATGTTCGGCAATGTTACTAAGTATTTTGTTGAACGTTCCAATTTTTATTGTGCCGTGATTGGCAATTGTTTCCGCATGCTTATCGTTTCTTTCTGTTTTTATTCCTCTGTGGCTGCCTGTTTGCCTTGCTGTAACATAACTAGGTACAGCAATAGTTTTCACTAACTCGTATCCTTTTATGTTTCCGGGGATTTTCAAGTTAGATGGGTTACAAAGTAAAAACTTCGTCTTTTATAAAATGGGTACTAACAATATCCTCCCTGTCTTCCTCATTTTCAAAATGACAAACTAAGGCATATTTAATCATATTTTTCAACGCTGGTAAAGTATCGGCCTGGTTAAAAATATTGTACCCCAATGCATTTGCATTGTAACCGCCACCAGGATCTTCTTCTACAATAAAAACAATTTTTTTTGTGTTCATTTTTCAACATTTATTAAATAAAATTAAGCCTTTTCACGGTACTTCAATTCTATTGCATGCAACTCAAGCAATGGCTTTAAAAACTCTTCCAGGTCGTACATAGAAAGCTGGCTGGCTGCATCGCATAATGCACAGGCTGGGTCTGGATGTACTTCTATAAATATACCGTCTACTCCTGCGGCTACACCAGCACGGCTCAATACAGGTAAAAATTCCCTGTTGCCGCCTTTTGCATCCGAACTGGGAATGCCATACTTACGAACGCAGTGGGTAATGTCGAACACTACAGGATAACCAATTTTATTCATGTGGTAAAAGCTTCTTGGGTCAACTACCAAATCATTGTATCCCATGGTATAGCCTCTTTCAGTTAAAATAATTTGATCGTTACCACTGTCAACTACTTTACCCACCGGATGTTTCATATTGTCTGGTGCTAAAAACTGGCCATGTTTTATGTTGATTACTTTGCCAGTTTTTGCTGCTGCAGTTAATAAACCAGATTGCATACATAGGTAAGCAGGTATTTGCAATACATCACAAACTTCGGCTACCGGCGCAGCCTGATCCGGATAATGAATATCGGTTAACAGCGTAAAGCCAAACTGCTCTTTTACTTTGGCCAAAATACGAATGCCTTCTGCAAGCCCGGGCCCCTGGTAATAACTTAAGCTGCTGCGGTTATCTTTACAAAAAGATGATTTGTAAATAATGGGAATATTTAATTTTTCACTTACCTCTTTCAGCTTTTCCGCTGTTTTCATCATAATGGATTCTGCTTCTATTACGCAGGGGCCAGAGATTAAAAACAGCTCATCTGCTCCGCAGGTGATATTGCCAACTTGTACTTTTTTTGCGCTCATGATTT
>JBBQTZ010000270.1:0-5968 GCA_038234405.1 Chitinophagales bacterium | reverse complement strand
ATAATTAATCTTTTAAGTACCCTGTTTTTATGAGCAACACCGCTTGTGTTTTCATCTGAAAATACTTCAAAAATTAAATGTGGAGTAGCCATTTTTATATATTATTAGTTGGATGTTTATTAACCAGGATGTTGCAGTTGATAATCTATTGCGGCTTTCTACGCTGCTTATAAAAACGTTTAAAAAACGTTTTTTCACTGTAAAATAGTTCACTGTTTTTTTGCTCAAAAAATAATCTAAAACACTTATCCGTAGTGTTTTTATAAACCTCTTTATCATCCTACTTGTAAAAGCTGCACTTATTATTGCTAGTTTCTTATACTTCAAATTTTTACAACAATTTCTGCTGTTTTAAATTGTTGTCTATCGCATTAGTCCAATGCTAAAACTGGTATAATAAAGTGTAATGCTTTCAAAGTTATTGATTTTGAAAGAATTGTTTAACGTTTGAATATAGTTAATAAAAAAAATTAAAAAGAATTGTGTTTTCAAAATAAAAAATATTAACATTGTGGAAGAAATATAATAAAATTTAAAAAGGGCCAATAATTATGGATAAAATTTTATCAACTTCCGATACCGTTTCGCAAGCAGATTTATCTCTTTTTAGTGAATATGCAACCCAATATAAAAATGAATTGCTGCAAAATATTCTTCCTTTTTGGCTGGATAAAAGCAAAGATGAAAAAAATGGAGGTTATTTTACTTGTCTCGATAGAGCCGGCAATGTATACGACACTGATAAATTTATTTGGCTACAGGGCAGAGAAGTTTGGTGCTTCAGTTTTATGTATAATAATGTAGCACAAAATGAACACTGGCTTGATATGGCACTACATGGTGCTGGTTTTTTACAAAAGTATGGACGGGATGAAAACGGGGATTGGTACTTTTCGCTTACTGCCGATGGCAAGCCCCTGGTACAGCCGTATAATATTTTTAGCGATTGCTTTGCCACCATGGCTTTTGCCGCATTGAATAAAGCAGTACCGAGTGATGTGCACAAAAAAATTGCGTTAAATACTTTTGAAAACATAATTCGCCGGCAGCATAACTGGAAGGGTACCTACAACAAGGCATATCCCAACACCAGAAATCTGAAAAATTTTGCATTGCCAATGATACTTTGCAATTTATCACTTGAGTTGGAGCATATTATTGGCAAAGAAAGGGTTGATAGTTTTATTCCTACCGTAATCCATGAGGTTATGGATGTTTTTTATCAGCCACAATTGGGTTTGATATTAGAAAATGTTTATGAAGATGGCAGCTTTTGCGATAGTTATGAAGGCAGGTTGATGAACCCCGGACATACCATTGAAGCCATGTGGTTTATTATGGATTTAGGTAACCGGCTACAGGATGAAGCTTTAATCAATAAAGCTTGTACCATCATGCTAAATACGCTTGAATACGGTTGGGATAAAGAGTACGGTGGGATTTTTTATTTTTTAGATGTTAAGAATAAACCCTTACAGCAATTGGAGTGGGATCAAAAACTTTGGTGGGTACATGTAGAAGCTTTAGTGGCTTTGGCCAAGGGATATGCTTATACAAAAGATGAACGTTGCCTTGAATGGTTTAAAAAAATACATGATTATACCTGGGCACATTTTAAAGATACTGAACACGATGAATGGTTTGGGTATCTCAACAGAAGGGGAGAGGTACTGTTGGATTTAAAAGGTGGAAAATGGAAAGGTTGCTTTCATGTGCCAAGGGGTTTATACCAGGTTTGGAAAACTTTTGAAAAATTATAGTGTTTTGTTGTTATCTCAAGTTAGATCTCAAATTACCAAATTGATTGATTGCTACATTTTATATACTAATGCCTTTTGTGAAAAAAATTAAAAATTATATTGTCTTTATTATTGGCCTTGTGTGCTCCGTTTGTGGCGAGGCACAACAAATTATGCAAACGCAGGTGCTGGTGATTGGCGGTGGTACAGGCGGTACAGCAGCCGGCATTCAAAGTGCAAGATTGAGAGTAGCTACAATTATAGCAGAACCCTCACCATGGCTTGGTGGTATGCTGAGTGCCGCCGGGGTTACGGCAACTGATGGCAATCATAATTTACCATCTGGCTTGTGGCGTGAGTTTAGAGAAAAACTTTATATCGTTTATGGCGGAGTAAGTAAGGTAGCAACAGGGTGGGTAAGTAATACTCAATTTGAGCCTCACATAGCCGATAGTATTTTTAAGGCAATGGCTACTGCAGAAAAAAAGCTGACCGTGTTGTACAACTGGCAATTTGTAAAAGCACTTAAGAAAGGTAATACCATTACCGGGGCCATTTTTACTAACGAAAAAAATGAAAAACTACAAATAAATGCAATCATTACTATTGATGCAACCGAATTGGGAGATGTTATGGCAGCGGCAAAAGTACCCCACCATGTAGGTATGGAGGCCGGCAACACTACCGGCGAAAACGTAGGTGTAACCGCTGCCAGCAACATTGTACAAGATCTTACTTATGTTGCCATTTTAAAAGATTTTGGGCCAAAAGCAGATTGTACAATAGCCAAACCACAGGGCTATAATCCTATGGAATTTGATGGAGCCTGTACCAATTATTACATCAATAAAAAATTACCTGCGCCCACTGTTGATGCACAAAAAATGCTGGATTATGGCAGGCTGCCAAATGATAAATACATGCTCAACTGGCCTAACAATGGCAATGATACGTATGTAAATATGGTGCCAATGTCTGCTGCAGAAAGAACAGTTGCTGCAAATATTGCTAAACAAACAACCCTGCGTTTTGTCTATTTTATACAGCAACAATTAGGCTTTAAAAATCTTGGGTTAGCTACAGACGAATTTCCTTCTGCGGATAGGTTAGCCTTAATGCCTTATCACCGGGAAGGTAGAAGGGTAGAGGGTTTGGTAAGATTAACCATCAATGAAATTGCAAATCCTTTTACCGGATTGCCACTGTACCGTACCGGTATTGCTGTGGGAGATTATCCGATAGATCATCATCATAAAAAAAATCTGCTGGCGCCACAGCACCTGGAATTTTATCCGGTACCATCGTATAATATTCCTTTGGGCGCATTAATTCCAGCAGCTACAGAAGGATTAATAATTGCCGAAAAGGGGATAAGCGTAAGTAATATTGCTAATGGTACTACCCGTTTGCAACCCTGCGTTTTACTTACAGGTCAGGCTGCCGGCGCATTGGCAGCTTTATCTGTACAGCAAAAAAAGCAGCCCCGTCAAATAGGCGTTAGGGCTGTTCAGGCAAAGTTGCTTGCTGCAGGTGCTTATATCATGCCTTACATAGATGTGCCTTATGGAAATCCTCATTTTGTGGCTATTCAAAAAATTGGCGCTACCGGTATTTTACGGGGAAAGGGTGTTCCGTACAAGTGGGCCAACCAAACCTGGTTTTATCCGGATTCAACCATTGAAATAACCACTTTTTTAAAAGATTTTAATTTGTATCAGCCCTTGGTTTTTAAAACAAAAAATAAATGGTTAACAATAATTAATTTATTTGAAATCATCGCGTTGCAGCAATCCTGGTTGAAAAAAGATTCTGTAGAAACGATCGCCCGGTTGCAAAAAAGCTGGACGGATGCAGGATTAAAAGAGTTGGATTTAAATAGAAGTATTAAACGGTTTGAAGCGGCTGTGATGATCAATAAATGCTTAAAACCGTTTGAAACCAGCGCAGTTAATCACTTGGGAAATTTTAGAAACTAAATAACAATTACCAATAATTATTACTTAAAAAAAACAACTATTATGAGAAAGATTATGCCAATGCTGCTAATGCTTTTTACCAGTTTTATGGGGGTAAAAGCGCAGGACATGAAAGTAACCGGCAGAGTTACGGATGTTGCTACAGGTTTACCTGTAGAGTCTGCCTCCATTGTAATAAATGGGAAAGGAAAAGGTGTTGCTACCACCGCTAATGGTAGTTTTTCTATTACCGTATCTAAAGGTGCTACACTTGCTATTAGTAGTATGGGCTACGAAAAAAAGGACCTGGTAGTGACCGAAGATATTATGAATGTGTCCCTAACCAAACAAAACAACAACTTGAGTGAAGTGGTAGTGGTTGGTTATGGTACCCAAAAAAGAGCCAATTTAACCGGGTCGGTTGTTCAGTTGAATAACGAGGCGCTCATTAAACGGCAGGTATCAAGTGCCAGCCAGGTATTACAGGGGCTTGCACCAGGTGTTACCGTACAACAGCAATCTGGCAAACCGGGTGCAGATGGTGCATCTATCAGAATACGTGGGGAAGGGTCAATATTAGGGAACAGCAATCCCTTAATAATTATTGATGGTTTGCAGATGCCAACAGGAACCGGGCAAGATGCTTTAAACAATTTAGATCCAAATGCAATTGAAAGTATAACTGTTTTAAAAGATGCAGCTTCTACAGCTATTTATGGTAATAGAGCTAGTGCGGGCGTAATAGTAGTAAAAACTAAAAGGGCTACAAAAAAAGGATTACAGGTTAGCTATAATAATTTTTTTACAAATCAAAGTTTTACTGCATTGCCAGAGCGTGTTGGAGCAATAGATCACATGGAGTTGAGTAACATAGCCTATTCAAACCAGTTT
Organism: Chitinophagales bacterium; assembly: GCA_038234405.1. Taxonomy (GTDB): domain Bacteria; phylum Bacteroidota; class Bacteroidia; order Chitinophagales; family Chitinophagaceae; genus Ferruginibacter. Next base: position 1,383 of record JBBQTZ010000270.1, on the reverse strand, counting down.
CCTACCGGCACTGCTTTACCTTTTAGTATTTCGCTGATTGATAAATATAAAACGACCCCGGCCAATAATTTTGACATCATCAACACGGATTGGGAAAAGGAGATTTTTACTAATAATGGATTTATGCAAAATCACAATGTTCAGCTAATGTCAGGTGGCGAAAAGGTAAATATTTTTTCTTCTATCACCTTTTTTGATCAGAAAGGCTTAATTCAAAATAACAGTTTTAAAAAATATGACATTCGTATTAATCCTGAATTTAAGTTAAGTGAAAAGCTAACATTAAATGGAGTTTTTGGCTACACAAATAATACTACAATAAACCCATCTACAGGTAGTGCTGAATTTATTATTCGCCAGGCAATTGGGTTGCCTGCAATTGGCGGAGGAAGGTATGGTCCGGGTCAGTTTGGTACAGCGGCACAGTCAAACAATAGAAACCCAATTGCAATGGCTGAAGCTACCGGAAATTCTAATACTGAAGGTAATACCTTACTTACCAGGGTGGCACTCAATTATCGGCCTGTAAAAGGATTAGAATTGGAAGCGTCCTGGGGTCGGGAAAAACGAAATCCCTATACAAAAACATTTCAAAAAAATGCGGATATTTTTACTCCTAATTTAGTAACCGGACAATACGATAAAACGTCTATTTGGCCAGGTGTTACCAGGCTAAATGAAACATGGAGAAACGATTTATACCAGGTGTTGTCCGGTCAGGCAAATTATTCTTTTAAGATTAAAGAAGATCATTCCTTTAAAGTATTGGTTGGGGCACAACAAGAGTTAACAACCCAATATTTTTTTGGGGCTTCCCGGGAAGGATTTATTAACCCAAATCAACCTTTTTTAAACCTGGGATCTGCTAATATTCAAAATAATGCGGGTGCCAATGAATTGGCTTTGGTGGGCTTTTTTGGAAGGCTTAACTATAGTTTTAAAGAAAAGTATCTATTTGAATTGAATGCAAGAAGGGATGGTTCCAGTCGTTTTTCTCAGGCAAACGATAAGCAGTGGGGCAATTTTGGCTCGGCATCTGCAGCCTGGATTTTCTCTAAAGAAAAATTCTTCACTGGCATTTCCAAGTATATCAGTTTCGGTAAGCTGAGAGGCTCTTTTGGCGGTAATGGTAATCAAAATATAGGATCAAATTATGTGTTTGATGCATTTTATCAGCAAAGTAATTATGGAGTAATTCCAAACATAAATGGTACCAATCCCTATTTTAATAATGTAAACACATTAGGGGTTGCTCTTCTTCAATTTGCTAATCCTGATTTAGGTTGGGAAACTTCTCAACAATGGAATGTTGGACTGGATCTTAACTTTGCCAAACATTTTACGCTAACCGCAGATGTTTATAATCGTACGATAAAAAATATG
>JBBQTZ010000269.1:0-6069 GCA_038234405.1 Chitinophagales bacterium | reverse complement strand
TGGCGAAGAAAATTACAGCAATGGAAAAAGTGATGGCTTCTATTACAATGGTGGCAGTTGGTTGAGGGCAGAGTATTGTGCTTATGTAGTGGGCCTAAAACATGGCTGGAAAAATGCAAAGCCATTAATGGAGAACAGGGTATGGGCAGAAATATACCTGAATCCAAAATGGCCATTCAGCAAAGAATTTATTCCAACTAAATGGACCACAACAGCTAGTTGGTGGCCTTCTACCAGGGGATTGTGCTGGAACGTTTTTATACTGATGGCGAATGAAGTGGCAGGGCTTCGTACACCGGAGATGGATCCGGATTATAAAAAATTAAAATCCAAATAAATGGTGTAATTCAAATTGTTGTTACTGATTCCGATTGGTGAGTACACTATACCGGTGCTAAGCTGTGGTTTGTTTCCTCACAAATCATTTGCAGCATCAACAAATTGAATAGCACACAAATTAATAGCTCAAACGCTTTTTTAATATCAGCAGGCGGCAACAATAAAATTGTTAACCATTAAAATATCAACCAAAAAAAAATGATGAAATAAAATCCAAACAGGTTATTCAGTAAAAGCATTTATACAAAGGAGTTATAAATGTGGTGTATAACAAAACTGCTCCAAAACATTGTACGTTTCCCAAATGAACAAGGTATTTAATTTACTTAAATTTTTTAAAACATTGCAATTATGAAAAAAAATCTTACGAATGTCATTTGTCTCATTCCAGCAAAATTATGGCCGGGCCTAAAAGGCATTTTTTGCATCATTGCATTTGCAATGCTGCAATTTTCAGCATCAGCCCAGGCAGACACAAATGATAAAACCATTACCGGCAAAATAACTTCGGCACAGGGTGAACCAATGAGCGGTGTTACCGTGGGGCTAAAGAATAGCACGAAAGCAACCACTACTGATAACAACGGTGACTTCACTTTAAGTGTTCCTGAAAATGCTATACTGGTTGTTACTTATGTTGGTTTTAAAATACAGGAATTGGCTGTTTCGGGTCGGTCGGCCATACAGGTAACAATGGCTGCTAATGAAAATACCCTGAACGACGTGGTGATAGTAGGTTACAGCAGCCAGCGCAAAGGTGCTATTACCGGTGCTGTAGCTTCGCTTAATATGGATGATCTTGATAAAAGAAGGGTGCCTGATGTAGCACAGTTGCTGCAGGGTCAGGTGGCTGGTGTTCAGGTATCACAAAGTACCGGTGCCCCTGGTGATGGTATTAATATTACTATCCGTGGTGTAGGAACCATTGGCAGCGGTAGCGACCCGCTTTTTGTGGTAGATGGGTTGCCAACTACCAGCATCTCTTTTATCAACCCGGCAGATATACAATCTATGACGGTGTTGAAAGATGCCGCCGCCGCATCTATTTATGGTGCAAGGGCAGCGGGTGGGGTAATCGTTATCGTTACTAAAAATGGCAAGAAAGGAAAATCCAGTATCGATATTAACTATTTTAACGGTGTGCAACAAGTTGCCAATTTGCCAACCATGCTCAATGCCAACCAGTACATGAACAAGATGGAAGAGAGTTGGAATAATTCAGCCAATACCGGTATTAATCCTTACACAACTGATAAGGGAAGAGCAGATTTGGCCAATACCGACTGGTTGAATGAATTATTTGTATTGGGCAGATCGCAAAACCTGCAGTTAACGGCAAGTGGAGGTTCAGATAAGGTGCAATACCTTATATCTGCCGGTTACTATGGACAAAACGGCATTGTAGTATATGATAATGACCAGTTTAAGCGGCTTAGTTTTAGAACGAATGTGAATGCAAATATTACAGATCGTTTTACAATAGGAACCAACCTGCAAATATCCAATACTGTGCAGGATAAAATATCTTCAAGCGGCGATGCACCCGGCGTGATACGTCATGCTTTCCTTCGTCCGCCGGTGTTAAGCGTTTATAAAAATACAAGTGACCCAAGTTATGATGCCAATGATCCATTTACAGATCTTCCTTTTTACTCACAAAATGTTGCAGCAAATGGTGGCACATGGAATGGTGGCGCAAACAGGTACGAGTTTGCCTCCAACCCAATAGCCATTGCTAATTACACCAATGACAAACGCACCAATTTTAAAACCTTTGGCAGCGTGTACGGCGAATTTGCATTTCTAAGAAATAAAGAGTTGAAACTGCGGACCAATTTTGGTATTGACCTGAACATGAACCATAACAAAGCTTTTAATAAAAACTATGGTGATAATGATGGCTATACAAGTAATATCCCTGCGGATACTGGTCAGGGCCGCCAAAACCGTCCAACTAATTTGAATGAAAACAGGGGCCAGGATGTTACCATTACCTGGACAAACACTGCTAACTATGCTAAGAAAATAGGGCAGCATTCTTTTAGTGGATTGGTTGGTACAGAATTTATTTCCAACAAGTCATCCGTAATAGGCGCTACCAGATCAAGGTTTAGTAATCCCAACAATTCATTTCAATACATAGATTTTGGTGGCACAGTAATTTATGATAATACCGGAAAACCGATTAACACGCCATGGAATGGTGGTGCTGCCGGTGAATGGGCTTTGTTCTCCGTATTTGGTTCCGTTAATTACAATTACGACAACCGCTTTTTTGCAACTGCCAGTTTAAGACAGGATGCTTCAAGCAAGTTTGCAGCAAATAACCAGTACGCTGTATTTCCGGCTTTTTCTGCCGGATGGAGAATATCGCAGGAGAAATTTATGGAAGACGTAACCTGGATAAGTGATCTAAAATTGCGGGCAAGTTCCGGAAAACTCGGCAACCAGTCTGGTCTAAATAATTACAACTCGCTGGCCATTTATAATGAACAGGGTACTTTATTAAGATACGGAAACCCCGATTTAAAATGGGAAACTACCAATCAGAATAATATTGGGTTGGATATAAGTATGTTCAAAAATAAACTTTCCATTACAGCAGATTATTTTGAGAAAACTACTTCCGATCTTTTATTGCCGCTTGGGTTACCAAGATTTGTGGGAGATGTGCAACCTACCTTAGTTAATTCAGGTACAGTAAGCAACAAGGGTTTTGAATTGGCAATTGGCTACAGAAATAATGACCATGCATTTAAATACAGTATAAACGCCAATGCGGCTTCGGTTAGCAACAATGTTGATAAATTAAATGATAACCTACCCAACTTAATAGGACAGGTTTCTAAAACAGAACCCGGCCGTCCATTAAATTCTTTTTATGGATTTAAAATGGTGGGTATTTATCAAAACCAGGCAGAAGTGGATGGTTACTTAACAGGTGCACCTCACCCCGAAGTAAAACCAGGTGATATTAAATTTCAGGATCTTGATAACAACGGTATAATTAATGAAAATGACCGCACTTATATTGGAAATCCAAATCCAAGAATATCCTTTGGCTTAAATCTTAGCGCTAGTTATAAAAGTTTTGATTTAAATGTATTGTTCCAGGGTGTGAGCGGTGTGGAAAAATACAATGACCTAAAAAAGATCATTGATTATGATACCCGTCCTTTTAATCACACGGTAGCAACACTAAATTCATGGAAGGGCGAAGGCACCAGTAACACCGTTCCACGTTCCACTTTTAACGACAATGGCAGCAGCAGGGTATCCAGCATTTTTGTAGAAGATGCCTCTTATTACAGATTAAAGAATATTGAGCTTGGCTATTCAGTCCGTAATTTATTTGGTAAAACAAAATCTGTATTTCAGGATATACGCCTGTATGTTTCTGCTCAAAATTTATTTACTGTTACCAACTATACCGGCTTGGATCCTGAAGCATTCAGCATGTATGATCAGGGTACATATCCGCAATCGCAGGCATTTTTATTTGGCATCAACGTTAAGTTATAATTCATCTATTAAAAATAAAAAGTATGAAATCAATCTATAAAATACTGGCAGTATTGGTATTTATATCAACAGCCAGTTGTAAAAAAGATCTGGATAAAACCCCGATAGGTATTATAACAGAGGGTATTCCACCAACCAAAGAATCGGTTATTTTTTCTGCACGTTCTGCGTATCAATTACTTTCCAATACCCTTAATATTATTGGTGAATGGGGCTGGGATAATGGCACTGTACTTCGCAATGACTTTATTGTGCAGGATATAGCCTCTGGCGATATGCAGAAAAAATGGAATCCCGATGGAGACCAGGCATGGATGGATCAGTTTAGTAATTTTAGTTTTACATCAGCCAATGGTGGCATTAATGGTCAGTGGAGCTACAACTATGCAGGGATAGCAAGAGCAAACCTGTCCATCAGTTACCTGGCAGATGTTGCAAAGTCAACAAGCCTTGGCATTAGCGACAATCTGAGAAAAAACATGTTGGCAGAAATGTATTTTTTAAGAGCCTTTTATTATTTTGACCTGGTTAATTTATACGGCGATGTACCATTACTAATAAAGCCACTGGCAAATTTTAATGAAGCGTATAGTGTTGCTGTTAGAGAAACCAAAGCGAATGTTTATATCCAGATTAATAAAGATCTGGCAGAAGCAAAAACATTGATGCCTGCCGGTAAATTTTCGGATGCTGTTGAAAAATGGCGTGTTTCAAAAGGTGCAATAATAGCACTGCAGGCAAAAGTAGCTTTGTACAACCAGCAATGGCCGCAGGTGATTACAATTATAAATGAACTGGAAGGGCTAAATTATTACAGTTTAAATGCAAATTATTTCGACAATTTTAGTATCGCAAAAGAGTTCACAGAAAATGAAGTAGTTTTTGCATTCGATCATCAATCCAATACATTTCCAAGATCCGGTAATGGACTTTGTGCATTGTTGGGCTGGGGTTTTGTAGCACCTACTCCCAATTTCATCAGCGCTTTTGAACCTAATGATCCTCGGTTAGGCTATACCGTTACCAACCAGAATGTGTATAAATTACTTGGTGAATTAAATGGTAATAATAAAGGTAATGATGATGCAGCAAGCAACAAAATATATATCCGCTGGGCAGATGTGATGTTGTGGAAAGCAGAAGCGTTGAATGAAACTGGTAGTTATCCTGCTGCTATCGCAATCATTAATCAAATTAGGGCTCGTGCAAGAGCTACCGTTACCGTTGCAGGTACTATTCCCCCGGCAGGAACTTTGCCAGATAGAAATGTGGCATCTGTAAGTAAAGAGGAGATTAAAGGCTGGCTGATACAGGAAAGAAGAGTAGAGCTTGGATTTGAATCGCAACGTTTTAATGATCTAAAAAGATGGGGTATTGCAAAAACTTTTTTAACAAGCCTGGGTAGAAATTTCCAGGATAGAAATTATGTCTTTCCAATTCCACAGGGTGAAATTGACAGATCGGGTGGAACCATCATTCAGAATTCAGGTTATTAAAATTTTATTTGGCAAACAAAAATAAAGGTTAGTCGCAGGTATGTAAAAGCCTGCGATTGACACTTTTTTTGCTGATCGGTTGGGTGCATTTCAAATCCTACAGCAGTCGGGTGTTACTACTAGTTTTGTCCGGCAGTAACATCAGACTATAAATAGCCGTGGCTAATGTTACTACCAGATAATTTGAACTGTAACAATTTAAATTGCACCTATATTGATTACCCGGCATTATTTTTTTCGATCCACACTTCGTTTATAAAAATCAAACTTACTTTCATGAAAAGAAATGTAAACTTCCGATGGCTTATAGTGGCCTGCTGTTTTACAATGTCGTTTTCAGTTGCCTGCAAAAAGCAGGCAGGAACCGTTGCACCACCTGTAATAATAGCACCACAAGTACCGCCGCCTTTAATAATCGCCTCTATTTTAAATACAGCCCATCTTGAAAGATTAGCTGTGCCTGTTACTTTCCCCAATGGTGAAAAAACGGAAGGGATTTATATATATGCAGATGCACCAGGTTACAACCCTGTTATTGCAGTTGGCGAAGGATTTACCTGCGTAGATGATGTGGCTCGTGTGGTATTATTTTATGTAAGAAGTCCTGGTTTTCCAACAGATACCCTTGTGCAGAATAAAGTATTTGCAATGCTCCGTTTTATTATAAATATGCAATCGGACAATGGGTACTTCTATAATTTTTTACAGACTG
>JBBQTZ010000268.1:0-6091 GCA_038234405.1 Chitinophagales bacterium | reverse complement strand
TTGAAGTAAATTTATAAATACGATTACCGCTGCCTAAACTCTCTTAACTCAGTTTTCTGCGGTAAAAATTTAATGCGGTGTTTATTAAATGCAATTACCGCTGCGTAAACTCTTTTAACTCAGTTTTCTGCGGTAAGAATTCAATGCGGTAATTATTAAATGTAATTACCGCTGCGCTAAACTCTTTTAACCCAGTTTTCTGAGGTAAAAATTCAATGTGGTAATTATTAAACGCAATTACCGCTGCCTAAACTTCCTTAACTCTCTTTACAGCGGTAAAACTTTACACCATTGTTACTAAATGCTTAGGATAAAGTATTTTGTTTACAAATGAATAGTAGTTAGGGCCTTGAATAAAAAGTGCTGGAAATTTTCCACATCAGCCGTTAAAAAATCAAGTCCATCCGGCCTGAGCCATTCGGACGGGTTGTTTATTTCGGCACAAACTTTAAATTATTGAACGCTTGCGGCAAGTACCTTTATTCTACGCTTAGGTGGGAAATTTCGCCTGTCCCGCAAGTCGAAAGCCTTTTTATTTGAAGCCCTGTCCGACTAGCGTTAGCCGGGCAAGCTTGATTTTTTTTGTTACTTTTTTTATCAAACTGTCCCGAAAAAATCGAAAACAAAGTAAACAGGCGCTAACTTAAAAGGGTAATGGCTTTACGAACAAGGCACTTAATCTCCTAAATGCAATTACCGCTGTGTAAACTCACTTAACTTTCTTTTCTGCATTTAAAACTCTTAGCCGTGCGTGTTAAACGCAATTACCGCTGCGTAAACTCCCTTTACTCTATTTATAGCGGTAAAATCCTAAAAGTTAAGCTCCCGGGAGTTATCCCTTAACATTTAAGGATTATGAATAGCCACAAAACCTTGCATTTTATTAAAAGCATCAAAGAAAATATCAGAACCCCAATCGTCGCCATGGCCCTTACCCATATACAAAACATATTGCACGGGTACACCTGCAATTTGTAATTTGTCTCTTAACACAGCAGATTGCCTTGCGGCGTTTACCAATGGATCTGCACTACCCTGCAATATTAAAGTAGGACAAGCAGTAGCGTTGGTTACAAAAGTAACCGGGCTGGATTGCTGGTATAATGCAGGGTTAGAAGTTGGTGTGGCGCCCACAATTGCTGCAATACTTAGCTGCGGCACTAAGCCAGGATTGTTGTATAAATCTGCTATATCTGTTGGGCCAAAAAAATCAATTACCGCTTTAATTTTTACCGGGCTATTATATTTATAAGCATGCAGCAGCGACAGGTGTGCACCGGCACTAGCACCTGTAAAAACTATTTTATCGCTTATTAAATAGTCGTTTCTTTTGCTGTAAATATACTCCACTGCGGCTTTTACATCCTGCTCCTGCGTAGGAAACAAATTGTTTGGAAAGGCAGCCAACCGGTAGTTGATATTAAAAATTGCATAGTCTGGCAAACGGATTTTAAAACTATCTACAAACCCTGTTAACTCTGATTTATCACCTGTAGACCATGCCCCACCATGCACTAGTATCATTACTTTGGTACGGGTAACCGATCTGCCCGCTGGCAAATAAACATCCATATTTTGCAGGGGCTGTGCTCCGTAAGCAACGTTTAATTGTGTTGAAGCTGCAATTACCGACCCGTTAGCAGATTCTTCCTTTTTACAAGAAACTATGGTAACAACTATCAGCAGTAAACAACATAAATTTCTTTTAATCATAATTTTTTATTTTTTGGTTTGATGAGTACACTTTAAAATAACGCAGCGCCTTGTATTTAGTAATTACACCAACCATGGCCAAGCCTCTGTCGGTGCCTCCACCAAACGAATTCGGGAGCAACATTTTGAAAAAAACCCATTTAATTGGGTAAAATTAATTCGAATTTTGATTAAGCTATGTTATAATTAAGATTTTTTGATAAAAGGAAAAGTAGATTTTATGCAGTAACGTAAAAAGGGAAAATACAGCAACTAAAAAACCAGCGCATTTTACACCCGGATTTTTCAGTTGAAATTCTATCAAGCCTTCCAAATACAAAACTTTGGTATAAGCCAATGCAATGCCATCAATACCCATATTTTTCTTTCCACAAACCTTTTAAATGTTTACGCAATTCATCTTCTCTTGCATTGCTGCCGGGGTTGTAAAAAGTAGTGCCACTCAATGATGGCGGTAAAAATTCCTGTATAACAAAATTGTTTTCGTAATTGTGGGCATAAGCATACTCTTTACCATAATTCAAATTTTTCATTAGCTTAGTAGGTGCATTGCGAATGTGCAATGGCACAGGCAAATCTCCCTGTTGCTGCACCGCAGCCATCGCATCCCCAATAGCCATATACGCCGCATTGCTTTTAGCAGAAGCAGCCAAATAGGTAACACATTGCGCCAAAATAATTCTCGACTCCGGATAACCAATTTTATTAACTGCATCAAACGTGGCATTGGCCAGTAACAAAGCATTGGGGTTGGCATTGCCAATATCTTCACTTGCCAAAATCAGCAATCTCCTGGCAATAAATTTTACATCTTCACCCGCTTCAATCATTCTTGCCAGCCAGTAAACTGCTGCATTAGGGTCGCTGCCCCTGATAGATTTTATAAACGCAGAAATAATATCATAATGCTGTTCTCCTTTTTTATCGTATAAAACGGTACGTTGCTGGGCTGCCATCATTACCAATTCATCCGTAATGGCTACACTTACTTCGGGGTTTTGCGCATTGCTGCTGTTTTGCTGTAATCCGGCATCTACCGCCAACTCCAGCAGGTTAAGTAATTTTCTGGCATCACCACCGGCAATATTTATCAACGCTTCCGTTTGTTGCAGGTGGATGTTTTTCGTTTGTAATAACGCATCATTTTGCAACGCAAATTGTAGCAAACCAATTAAATCATTTTTATCCAGCGGTTTTAATACATACACCTGGCAGCGACTTAGCAAGGCACTGTTTACTTCAAAAGATGGATTTTCTGTAGTAGCACCAATTAAGGTGATGGTTCCCTTTTCTACTGCACCAAGTAAGGCATCTTGCTGCCCTTTATTAAAGCGATGAATTTCATCAATAAACAAAATGGCTTTTTGCTGTTGCCTTGCAGCTTCAATTGCTTCCCGCACATCTTTTACACCGCTGCTGATGGCACTCAATGTATAAAATGGTACCTGTAATGATTGTGCTATAATATTGGCAATAGTTGTTTTACCTACTCCCGGTGGGCCCCACAAAATCATGCTGGGTATTTTACCGCTTTCTATAACTGTACGCAAAATACTGCCCTTGCCGGTGAGGTGCTGCTGACCAGCAAGGTCATTTAGTGTATTAGGGCGCAACCGCTCTGCAAGCGGAATTTGGCTATTATTCATTGGGGTAAGTTAAGTAATAATTGGTAGATGAGTTAGTGTACAGGCACTGCAAGGTGCATTTACCATTACCGCAGTGGCTTGTGTTGAGTGAGCACACTAACTACGGCCTTGCCTTGGTTGTTTTCTCACCTACCGGGGCCATAAAATATTTAAAGGCCCAACAGTTATTGGGCCTTTAAAATATTCAGTAATTCTATTGCTGTAGTAACAAGTATTTATTTTAAATCCAGCTTAATCTGTAACTCCTCAAACTGCTTTGCATCAATAGTGCCCGGCGCATCAATCATCATATCTCTGCCACTGTTATTTTTTGGAAAGGCGATAAAATCCCTGATACTTTCGCTGCCACCTAGTATAGCACACAAACGATCAAAACCAAATGCCAGTCCGCCATGCGGGGGAGCACCGTACTCAAAAGCACCCAGCAAAAAGCCAAATTTATGCTGTTGTTCTTCCGCATCCATACCAAGAGCAGCAAACATTTTTTCTTGCAGTGGCCGTTGAAAAATACGGATACTACCGCCACCAATTTCGTTGCCATTCAATACCAAGTCATAAGCATTGGCTTTAATACTTGCATAGGGATGTTCCAGGTATTTTGCAGCATCTTCAATCACCGGATTGTTGTTAATCATCTTATCAATATGATCTGGCTTTGGTGAGGTAAACGGGTGATGCCTTGCCACCCAACGATTGTCGTCTGCTGCATATTCAAACAAAGGAAAATCCATTACCCACAATAATTTAAACTCATCATTTTTACGCAATCCCAACCGCTCTGCCATATACATCCGCAAATCACTCGTTGCCTTTCTTGTTTTTTCTTCTGCACCCGCAAGTATCAAAATCAAATCGCCCACTTTGGCGTTGGCTGCTGTTGCGATAGCTTTTAATTTATCAGCATCATAAAATTTATCTACGCTGCTTTTATACGTTATTGCATTACCCGTAACCGGGTCGCCGGGCAGGCACTTAATAAACACCAGGCCCTTCATACCAATTTGTGGACGCTTTACCCACTCCGTTAATTCGTCGGTTTGCTTTCGGGTATATTCACTGCAACCCGGCAGGGCAATTGCCAACACAGTTTCAGCTTCATCAAACACGCCAAAATTTACTCCATCAATTAACGCAGCTTGCGAAAGTTTAGCAGGGAATGTGTGCTGCGGAAATTTTAAATTGGCAATATTTATATCAAACCGGGTATCAGGTTTATCGTTTCCATACTTCCACATGGCATCTTCCCAAGTCATTCTTTCAACCACATTGGTGTAATCAATATTTTTTACATCTTTAAAAATACGCTTCACCAGCCCTTCAAACATTTGCAAAATATCTTCCTGCTCAACAAAACTCATTTCGCAATCTATCTGCGTAAATTCCGGCTGCCTGTCGGCACGTAAATCCTCATCTCTAAAGCATTTTACAATTTGGTAATAGCGATCATAACCACTCACCATCAGCAGTTGTTTAAACGTTTGCGGACTTTGCGGCAGGGCATAAAACTGTCCGGCATTCATTCGGCTAGGCACTACAAAATCTCTTGCCCCTTCCGGTGTAGATTTTATAAGAAAAGGCGTTTCAATATCCATAAAATCATTTTCATGCAGGTAGTTACGGGTACTACGCCCAACAGCATACCGTAACTCAAGGTTCTTTTTTACTGCATTTCTACGCAAATCTAAAAAACGATATTTCATCCGCAGCTCATCCCCGCCATCAGTATCATCTTGTATGGTAAAAGGTGGCACTGCCGATTTATTTAAAATAGTAAATTCTTTTACAGCAATTTCTATTTCACCAGTGGCAATGTTGGCGTTTTTATTGCTTCGTTCCTGTACAAAACCTTTGGCCTGCAAAACAAACTCTCTGCCTAGCGGATTAGCTTCCAACTGAGCATTGAGGTTTTCAGAAAAAAGTAATTGGGTAATGCCGTACCTGTCTCTGATGTCAACGAAGGTAATGCTGCCAAATTTCCGCACAGTTTGCACCCATCCACTAAGGGTTACTTCTTTTTGAATATCGGCTATTCTTAATTCGCCGCAGGTATTAGAACGATACATAATAATTATTTACCCTTATTCAACAAGGAACGAGGAGGTTTAAAATATTTTTTTTTGAGACCAGCAAGTGAGCCCTGTTGAAGCTTCATTGGCGAGGCTCCATTGAGGTTTTACAGCCATTTTGGGCTGCAATATACTGTAGATTGATTGGAAAATTGGAAGCAATCTGCCGTGGGTTCAATTTCAAATTATTGGTTCCGATTGTGATTAGTGGCTTCAACCACCGAGGCCAGGCAGTGGTTGACAACTATGCTGCGGGAAATAGTAGCGTTTGGCTAAAGCTATCATTTTTAATAATACAATCTTTTTATCCTCACGCTAAAACTGGAGGCCGTTAAAAAAGTATACAGTGCTATAACCGCGGTGAGACCTGCCGTACCGACCGGGTGGGTATACTCCGACCAGCACCAAAGGTGAGACTAGGGTGGGAAATTGGCATGTTTATAATTTGTAAAATGGAATATTGTTGTTACCAGCAATCCAACCCTAATAATCCTTTAATCCTGTAAATCGTGGTTCAGACAATTGCCAACATGCGAAGATTAGTAACAAGTGAGACACAGGACGGAGACCTGCGCCTGGTTGATATCCAATCCTGGCAATCCTTTAATCCTATAAATCCTGGTTCAGACAATTAACCCTGTAAATCCTGGTTCAGACAATTGATCC
>JBBQTZ010000267.1:0-6096 GCA_038234405.1 Chitinophagales bacterium | reverse complement strand
TGCAGATTTGCGGGCTGTGCAGGAAATGCTAGGGCATGAAAGCATTACTACTACTGAAATTTATACCCACTTAGACAGGCAATTTTTAAAAGAAACTTTGCAGCAATTTCATCCTGCATTTAAAAACTAATAACCGTTTATATTTTAAAATCAGGCTTTTGCAATTGAAAGCATTTTTACAAATTTTTGCTGAAAAACTTGTTTAATTAAAAGGAAAGAGTGAAAAATAAATGAATGGCACTACAAAAGAAAAGATTTATTTTTTTTCGAGGATTACTTCAGGTTTTTGGAAAGTTTTTCCATTCAGCTCAAAAGTATTTTTTACGTTATTACGGTAGTTTTTAAACATGCTCATCCAGCGAAGTTTAAGAACCCCAAAAACCCCCTCTTTAATAATTCCTTTATTCATTTTGCTTTCGCCGAGTTTTCTATCTTTAAAGGTGATGGGTACTTCCGCAATTAAAAAATTTAGTTTCCATGCTGCAAATTTCATTTCTATTTGAAAGGCATATCCTACAAATAGAATAGCAGAAAAATTTATTGCCTCCAACACTTCTCTTTTATAGCAAACAAAGCCTGCCGTTGGATCTTTTAAAGGCATCCAGGTAATAATTCTAGTGTACAAAGAGGCGCCTTTTGATAAGGCAATTCTATTTGAAGGCCAGTTTTCTACTGCGCCACCAGTTACATATCTTGATCCTACTGCTATGCCTGCCCCTTCTTTACATACTAAATAGAGGCGTTCTAAATCTGCCGGATTATGAGAAAAATCAGCATCCATTTCAAAAATATACTGATATCCATTGGCCAACGCCCATTTAAAACCATGTATATAAGCAGTGCCTAACCCCAATTTACCTTTTCTTTCTTCTAAAAAAAGTTGAGCAGGATAGATTGCAAAAAGTGATTGTACGATAGCTGCTGTACCATCCGGAGAGCCATCATCAATAATTAAAATGTGATACTGTTGCTTTAATGTAAATACCGCACCGATAATATTTTCGATATTTTCTTTTTCATTGTATGTAGGTATGATTACAAGTTTCTCCAAGTATCTAATGTATGAGTTGTAACGAATGTAGTATTTGTAGGCGAAACAGCCATTCACATATTATCAACAGGTATATTTTAGCTGTTTTTTAACAATGTTCTGTTCAATATTTCGGTGAGTTTTTGCTTGGTATGAAGCGGAAAATCGCCCCTCATCATCCAGTCATAATATTGCGGCTCTGCCTTTAATACATCTGTAACCGGGCGCCCTTTGTGCTTTCCGAAATTAAATACCTCTACCCCTTTATCATCAAACAAAAAACGACGGGCATAATCCACAAATTTTTCTTCGCCTATAACGCCCAAAATTGTATCTAATGAGTAGCCTAATGTAGGATACCGTTTAATTTGAGAAAGCAAAACATCAATTGTTGCATTTACGTCAGCTTCGGCGCTATGTGCATCAATCAACTCTTTTTCGCAATAAAATTTATATGCAGCAGATAAAGTACGTGGCTCCATAGTGTAAAAAATATGTTGCACATCTACCATGCGGCGGGTACTTAAATCTACATCCATACCTGCCCTTAAAAACTCCTCCATTAGCATAGGTATATCAAAACGGTTGCTATTATAGCCTCCCATATCGCAGTTTTCTATAAACTGCTTCAATTCATTACCCGCCTGTTTAAAGGTGGGGGCATCTTTTACCATTTCGTTTGTAATACCATGTATGTCAGTTGTTTGCTTAGGTATAGTTATACCCGGATTAATCAATTTCCTTTTTACTTGCCGGCTGCCATCAGGTAAAATTTTCACAATCGCTATTTCTACTATTCTATCAGTTGATAAATTTACACCAGTGGTTTCTAAATCAAAAAAAGCAATCGGACGAGTTAATTGTAAAGTCATTTGGGGGATATTTAATTTTTATAAACTGATTTTTATTACTAATTTATTCGATACCGGGTTTTCATGGTTTCAAAATTAATTTAACGGATAAAAATTATTCAATCAAAACAATATTTTAATAATATAAATGGCAATTGCTACCTATCAGGAATTGCACAAACCTAAATTTAATTTCTGACATATTATCTCTAATGGGTACATTTAAAATTGTTTTATTACTTAGTAGTTTATAAGGTCACTAATCACGGATCAGCCGCTGTTGACATCTGCACCCACCTACATCCGGATCTACAAGTTTAAACCTGAATTTTGCAGAAGAAAACCTCCTTACTATTTCAACTATAAAAGCCAGGTTAAATAAAACCTCCCCAGTTTATTTACAAATAAAACGATATTGTTATTAAGTTAATTACAACAAACACTATACGTAATTGAATGGTTTTACCCCATTATTTTAAACCCTTTGTACCAGTTTGCGGCTGTATATTTGCCTTATGATTACTACCGCTACCAACTGGGAAGATACAATTGTTGCATTGGCAACACCACAAGGAATTGGAGCCATAGGTATAATAAGATTGAGTGGCAGCAAGGCCTTCAACATTATTGACCAACTTTTTTTATCTAAAAATTTATTACAGCAAAAGTCTCATACACTACATGTAGGTATGCTTACCTATAAAGATATGCCGCTTGATGAGGTAGTCGTTTCTCTATTTAAAAACCCTAAAAGTTATACAGGAGAAGATGTGGTAGAAATTAGTTGCCATGGCAGCCAGGCAATTTTACAAAACACTATAAATGCCTGTATTGAGTTGGGAGCAAGGCTGGCAAAAGCCGGCGAATTTACACAGCGGGCTTTTTTACATGGTAAGCTGGATTTAACTCAGGCAGAGTCTGTAGCAGATTTAATAGCGAGCAATACCGAGGCACAGCAACAAGCTGCCTTACACAACTTAAAAGGCGGTTTTAAAAATGATTTAATTAAGATAAGAGAAAAATTAATTGAGTTTAGCGCCTTGATGGAACTTGAACTTGATTTTGCAGAAGAAGATGTAGCATTTGCGGATAGAAAAAAATTTAATGAACTGCTGGAAGAGGCTTATGTAAAAATCAATTTGCTGATAGACTCATTTCAACTTGGCAATGTGGTAGCCAATGGGGTAAAAGTAGCTATTATAGGCAAACCAAATGCCGGTAAAAGCACCTTACTCAATACGCTGCTTAATGACGAAAGAGCCATTGTGAGCGCTATTGCCGGCACTACAAGAGATACAGTAGAAGAAACCATTAGCATTAAAGGAATATTGTTCCATTTTATTGATACAGCCGGCATTCGCAGCCATACACAAGATGAGATAGAACAGATTGGCATTGCAAAATCTATTGAAAAAATAGAACAGGCAGGTATTGTATTGTGGCTTGCAGATGGCAATGAGGTTATAGAAAACAATGAAATATTACAAGCCATACAGCACAAGAACTATATTATTGTAATTAATAAAATAGATGCACTGCCAGTTGAAAATAAAAAGGAAGGCTATTTTTATATCTCAGCAAAAAACAATATTGGAATAGAAACGTTGACCAATGCATTGTACAACAAAGTAATTCAGCAGGAAATAAATACCGAGAGTACGCTTATTACCAACAGCCGCCATGTGCAACACCTTAAAAAAATAGCAATGCACCTACTCTCCATTAAAGAAGGCATGCAGCTACAACTTACAACAGATTTGATTGCACCAGACATAAAACTTTGTCTTCATCAGATTGGCGAACTAACCGGCACAATAACCAACGAACATGTATTGGATTACGTGTTCAGTAAGTTTTGTATAGGTAAGTAAAAAAATTTCTTTGATCCTATTGCGTCTGCCAACTCTTTCTGCTATAAACATGGTTACCTGCGGAGTGTTATTTGCTGTAATACTTGTTGGATGGCGGATTCTTTTTCTAACAAATTTCCTTTAGGCGATAGTCTCTATAACTGCTGCCCATCGTTGTTGATGTAAATAAGTAATTACAGCATTTGCTAATTCAACTGATTTTTTTTTGGGGAGAGAGAGATTAGGTTATAACGAGTAGATTAATGGCGGCAGGTAGCAGGTTTTGTCAAGGTGCCCGTATGAAATAATATTAATATTTATAGAATATTACTGAATAAACGCCACAAGGACAGTATTTCGGGTGTATATTGCTTTTATAGCAGGCACTTAAATGAAATGATGCCGAATCAAAACCTAATTAACTACTGCCTAAATGCTTTTCAACGAAGATTCTGGCTATAATGAAATAGAGTTTAACACAATCAATCTGAAATTGCAACCAATAAAAGGTTACCGAAATATATTTAAGGTGGGAATTAAATTACCTGTAAAAAAATAAACTCTATGCCCCGGTTATTTACAATTACAGGAGAATGGAATGAACAACTCTAAATGAATACTGGAGGTACCCGTGCAAAAAAATATTTGCAGAGCCCTGATGGAAATTATTATTATTTCAAACGTTCTCAATTAAAACAGGGTAAGGATTATACCTATGAATTTTGGAATGAAATAATTGCTTACGAACTTGGTACAATGCTCGGGTTTACTATGCTGCGTTATGATATAGCTGTTGATGGTGATCTAATGGGCTGCATTTGCGAATCAATGATTAATTCAGAAGAAGAAGAGTTGGTAGAAGGGATTAAATACCTTCAAGCATATTCACCTGACTATGATCCTTCAAAGAAAGAGCATCAGAAGTGGTACACATTCTACCTTATTGAAAGAGCGTTGGAGTCCGCTAAAATTGGGTACTTTATAAACGATGTAATCAAAATAATAATCTTTGATTCACTTATTGGAAATGGCGACAGGCACCAGGAAAACTGGGCTGTAATAAGTAAGCAGCAATTAATTACTGATATTGTAGATGATTTGGCAACAAAGAATGAATATAAATTACATTTTTTATTTCGATGGCTTTTTCGATGGTTAAAACAACAAGTAAACATCTCAAGGCTTGAGGGTAAAAAACTACCAGGCGCATTATATGTTGCTCTGAAAAGATTCTCACCAATCTACGACAGTGGCAGCAGCCTTGGTAGGGAATTATTAGATGACCGGGTTCACTTGTATCTAAATAATCCGGCAGAACTTAATCGTTATATTGAAAAGGGTAGTTCTGAAATACATTGGCATAGTAAAAAGTGCAGCCATTTTGAGTTAATTGGCAACTTGCTTCAATCCATACATGGCGTTGTAGTTAGAGAGATAATCGTTTCAGTAGTAGAGAAATACAATAGCGAAGCATTAAGCCAACTGGTAAGTGAAATTGACAATGATGTACCGAAAGGTTTAGAAAAGTATAAAATTCCTGATAACAGAAAGCAACTAATAATTAAAATTATAACTTTACGTTTGCAAAAATTAAGCGGTTTGATACATGAACGAATTTGATAAATTATATTTAAGTTGGAGAAAAGGCCAGGGTAGCAGGCGTCATATTGTGGGTGTTTTGGAGCATGCACAGGATGGACGTTATGTTTTTGCCTATAACAAAGTTTCTGTAGAAAAAGCTGCTAAAGATGGCTTTGCACCATACACAGAGTTTCCAGATATAACAAAATCATATAACGGAAATGCATTGGAAATTTTCGGACAACGTTTAATTAAATCAGAACGTCCGGATATTCAGTCTTTTTATGATTTTTGGGAAATAGAACCAGCGCACAAAGACGATAAATTTTATATGTTGGGCCATACCCAAGGATTACAACCTACAGATAATTTTGAATTTCTTGCCGATTATAATTTAGTAGAAGGATTACATTTTTTAACTGAACTGGCAGGCTTGAGCACTTACCAATTACCTTACGGAACTTTAAAAGAGGGTGATATTTTAAGATTTGAATTGGATAAAGAAAATGAATATGATCTTGAAGCTGTAACTATTTTTAAAGACGATACTGAAATAGGCCACATTAAAAGAATTCACTGCAAAGTGTTTCATAAATTTGGTGCAGAAAAATTGAAACTTGCCGTTAAGTCTGTAGATAAGAACGGTATCATTAAAAAGGTATTCATTAAGGTCTCATTTTGAGACTTTATTAAAACAAAAGAATTGCCTATTCCTCTGTCGCTTTCAAAATAACTGGTTTTTGTTAATTAAAGCTCTTTTCACCCGAAGTATAGGACAACTAAA
>JBBQTZ010000266.1:0-6112 GCA_038234405.1 Chitinophagales bacterium | reverse complement strand
TTGGCAGGGGTATTGGAAAGAAGCAAAAAAATGGTGCAGGAAATTTATCCAATGGTAAAATCTTTTAATACGATTGATGAGTTGCTGGCAGATGATTCCATTGAACTGATTATTGTAAATACACCCAATTACACCCATTATAATTATACAAAACAAGCACTGCTTGCCGGCAAAGATGTGGTTGTTGAAAAACCATTTACTACTACAGTTGCTGAGGCTGTTGACCTGCAAGCGCTGGCAATAAAACTCAATCGTAAAATTAGTGTGTATCAAAATCGTCGTTTTGATAGCGACTTTAGAACCATGCATAAAATTTTGCAGCAAAATTTATTGGGTGATATGGTAGAAGCGGAGTTTCGTTACGATCGGTATAAACCAGTAATTGGCCCAAAACAACACAAAGAGGTTGCAGGCCCGGGTGCTGGATTATTGAATGACTTAGGGCCGCATTTAATTGACCAGGCCTTAACTTTATTTGGTATGCCTGAGGCAATTTTTGCCGATAGTAGAATAACCAGAACCCTATCGCAGGTAGATGATTGGTTTAATCTTGTTTTGTATTACCCCACATTAAGGGTTCGTTTACATGCCGCAAGTTTTGTTAGAGAGGCACTGCCTGCTTACATGTTGCAGGGTACCAATGGTTCGTTTATAAAAAGCAGAACAGACGTGCAGGAAACGGATTTACTTGCCGGTAAAATACCCAACCGGGAACATTGGGGTATAGAACCTGCATCTGAGTATGGCTTGCTGCACACAGAAATTGATGGAAAGATTATTAAAGAGCGAGTGCCCTCCGAAAAAGGAAATTACCTTGACTTTTACCAGGGCGTATATGATGCTATTCGGAATGGCAGCCCAATGCCAGTTACCTGCCATGAAGCTATAAATGTAATGAGGCTACTTGAAGCAGCAATAAAAAGTAACAGTGAAAAAAAATTGATTGATATAAACTAAACCTGTACACCTCAAAAATTTTAGATAGCTGCACAGTTCTACAGATTATTGCAGGCTGCCCCTTAACCGGTGCTTTTTCCTATAAGCCATGCCTGGCATAGATGGTAGCAGTGCACATTAAATAATCTTTAAAATCATTTCATCGGAGCTTTGTTGGGTTTGATTGTGTAGTATTTTAAAATTTCATTCACCTTACCCAGAGCTTGCTTGTAAACTTTATTATCGTTACAGGTGGTAGCAGTGTTATTGAAATATCGTCTCCTAAAAATTTAGTCATTTACTTCAAACCAAACTTTTTCCTCATTATTCCAATCGCCATTGTAGTTAATGGTAAGTTCTTGAGTTGCTTTAATTATACCTACAGTTTTAATAAATATAGTGGCTGCATCAAAGTCCATAAAATATTCGCAATTGCTCTGGTAACAATGGTTATACATAGGTATCCATCCCAGCGCCATACAGCATTTGTCGCTATTGGGGCCCCATTCAAATATGTAATCATGTAGTAAAGTTTTGTCTAGATATTCCCTGTCTTTTTGTTCCATTACAATAACGGGAGCTATTTCAATTACTGTATTAGCAGGTATTTTTTTATTGGTAAATACGCCCCTTCCGTTATTTGTTGTTGCTGCCAGATACAAGTAAGGTTTACGCATACTTATTTTTTAAATCAAATTAAACTAATTTGCAAGTTAGGTAGAACAGTTTAGTTAATGTTGATTAGGTAAATGGTTGATGAAAGTTGTTAAAAGGGTTTTATTAGCTGTAAGGAGCGGTGGTAAGCATTTGAGAAGAATCCATACTGTTAAAGCCTCTAATGAAAAACATGAAAGATGGTGCCCCCCAAAAATTTGCAATAAACATATACTTGTTGCAGGTTTGGTTATAGTTATGGATAGTTGATAATGTTATAGAACATGGATAGTTGTCGTAAAAAATTGTATAAATAGTATCATAATAAAATGAATAACTGATAACTGATAACTCATCATTTATAATTTATAATTGATAATTTATAATTTATAATTGATAATTGATCATTCATCGTTCATCACTCATCATTTATAACTTACAACTCATACGCCACTTGCAACTCCCATTAAAATGTAAAACAAAATCATGTCGTTAGAATTGGATGAAATATCGTTGCAGCAGCAGTTTGAAGAAATAATAGCTTCGGAAGATAAGCTGCTGATAAAAGAATTTTTGAATGATCAGAATATTAGTGATGTGGCAGAACTTATTTATGATAATAAAGATTTTGAAACTCAGATAATTAGCCATCTATCCATACACAGGGCTGCCAGCGTTTTTAAAATATTAGAACTTACAACGCAAAAAAGAATTATTCATGATTTGCCAGCTTTTAGTACTGCTGAACTATTAAATGAACTCCCGGCAGATGATCGTACAAGTTTTTTGAGCGAATTGCCTAGTAATGTGGTACGGGAATTAATAAAAACCCTTAACCCCGAAGAAAGGATTATTACCCTTTCTTTACTCGGCTACCCGGAAGGAAGCGTGGGCAGGCTGATGACACCCGATTATACCTATGTATACGAAAACAATACCGTTACAGAGGTATTAGATACCATCCGCAAGTATGCAAAAAACAGCGAAACTATTGATGTAATTTATGTTATCAACAACCGGGGCGAATTGCTGGATGATATACGCATAAAAGATTTTATACTTGCATCTCCTGAAACAAAAGTGAGTGAATTGATGGATGGCAGGTTTATAGCATTGGATGTAGCAGACGACCAGGAAGTGGCCAACGAAGTATTTAAAATGAATAACAGGGTTGCGCTGCCTGTAGTAAGTAAGAGTAATAAACTGCTGGGTATAGTTACAATTGATGATGTTTTATGGGTTGCAAGTGAAGAGTTTAGCGAAGACATGCAAAAAATGGGTGGTACGCAGGCGCTTAATGAGCCTTATCTTGATATGTCGTTACTTTCACTATTTAAAAAGCGTATTGGCTGGCTGGTAGTGTTATTTTTGGGCGAAATGTTTACCGCCACCGCAATGGGTTATTTTGAAGATGAAATACAAAAAGCCGTTGTACTGGCCTTGTTTATACCACTTATTATCAGCAGCGGTGGTAATACAGGCTCACAGGCTTCTACTTTAATTATCCAGGCAATGGCTGTGGGCGAAATTACAATTGCCAACTGGTGGCGGGTAATGCGCCGGGAAATTATACAGGGCCTTATGCTGGGTACAGTGTTGGGTTTTATAGGGTTTACCAGGGTTGTCATCTGGGCAAAAATTTCGCCACATATTTATGGTGCAGAAAGTACGAGAATAGGATTAACTGTTGGTTTTTCTTTATTTGGTGTTGTACTATGGGGTACCCTTACCGGATCTATGTTGCCTTTAATTTTAAAAAGATTAGGGGCCGATCCTGCCGTAAGTTCAGCACCTTTTGTGGCCACGCTTGTTGATGTAACCGGGTTAGTTATTTATTTTTCTGTAGCGTATATTTTTCTGCAGGGAATATTGTTGTAACGCTTTCGTTAATTTTACCGGGTAAAGGCTTTCATTTTTTTAAATTAAATTTTTTACAGACAGCTAATTTATAAGCAGAAGCGTCTTTTTACTATATAAATTACATTTTTAAATCCAATAGATTTACATGAGGAGCATATTATTACTGGTAGTAGTGTTATTTGCCTGGTTAAAAGGGGCGACACAAGATTTTTCTAACAAGGGAAAAGACTTTTGGTTAGGTTATGGTTACCATGTGCGGTTTGTAACAAACGGTGGAAATGGCGGTGTAAACGGGCAGGATATGGTACTTTATTTTGCTACAGAAAATGTGCCCAACACTTTTACAAATATAAAAATTGAAATACCTGCTTTGGGGTATGTACAAAATATAAATAATGTTCCGGCAGGTACCATTGCTACATCTGCGGCCATTCCAAAATCGGGCACGCAGGATGCCCGCTTAACAACAGAGGGTTTATCTAACAAAGGCATTCATATTACGAGCAGCAGGCCGGTAGTAGCGTATGCCCATATTTTTAATGGCAATGTGTCTGGTGCTACACTTTTGTTTCCTACCAATACATTGGGTAAAGAGTATTATTCTGTTAATTACAAACAAACTTCTAACGAGAATAATTCTAATAGCTTTTTCTTTGTGGTAGCAGCAGATACAGGCACCACAATTGTAGAAATTACGCCTGCTGCAACTACACTTAGCCATCCCGCAAATGTTCCATTTACTGTTTCACTTAAGCAGGGAGAAATATACAATGTAATGGGTACTTTAACCGGAGGCGTGCCAGGTGCATTTAATGGGGTAGATCTTACTGGCTCTCAAATTCGCTCTATCAGTAGTGGTGCCGTAGGGTGTAAAAAAATTGCAGTTTTTTCTGGCTCTGGTAAAATTAAAATAGCTTGTTCTTCTAACGAAAATAGTGCAGATAATATTTTTGCACAAGCCTTTCCTAAAAGTGCCTGGGGCAAACGTTTTCTTACTGCACCTACCCGTAATTTGCCCAACAACTACTATCGTGTTGCAGTATCAGACGTAGCCGCTGTTGTAAAATTAAATGGTGTAGTTCAAACTGGTATTATCAATAATTTTTATTACGATTTCCCTATTAGTAACCAGCCACAGCTAATTGAGGCGAATGAGCCAATAATGGTTGCGCAATATATTACCACTGCCAATACATGTGGCAATACACTTATTAATGGTCTTGGCGATCCTGAAATGATTTACCTAAGCCCGGTAGAGCAAACCATTGATGAAGTAATTGTAAACTCTACGCCCAATGCCCTTATTACACAACACTGGATAAATGTTGTAATTAAATCTGCAGCGGTTTCATCCTTTAATATTACCGGTTCTAATGGAGTTTTTAATTTTGTACCTCACCCCAGGGATGCCAGTTACAGCTATGCTCAAATTAGTGTGTCATCAGGTACCCATACGCTAAGTGCAGATAGTGGTTTTAATGCTATTGCTTACGGCTATGGTAGCTTTGAGTCTTATGGGTACAATGCTGGTACCAACCTTAAAGATTTGTACAATTTTGTTTCCCAGGTTAATCCCCTCAATATTTCCGGACAAAATATAGCCTGTGCCTGTACACCATTATTTTATTCAATTACTTATCCTTTTCAGCCACTTTCTCTCTTTTGGGATTTTAAAGGGTTTCAGGCTGCCAATGTTTCTATTAATAACCCGGTAGCAGATAGCACCTATTTTATTAATGGAAAGCAAGTGTGGAGTTATAAACTGCCTACTCCGTATTCCTACTGCCCGGCTGGTAATTATCCGGTATCAATAACAGCGGGTACAGCAGGTACCGATGGTTGTGGAAATACACAAACAAAGGATGATACTTTGTTTGTGAAAAATAAGCCCCTGGTAAATTTTAATTGGATACATAATGGTTGTGTGTCTGATTCTGTGCGGTTCAAGGATAGTTCTGTATATGATGGCGGCACTTTTTCTTACCGGTGGAACTGGGATTTTGGCGATGGAAATACCAGCAGCCTTCACAACCCGGCTCACAAGTATTTACTGCCAGGTACTTACACTGTTAAGTTTAGTTTAATAAGCAATATCGGCTGTGTAGGTGATGTATTCTCCAGGCAAATTATTATAACAGAAGTGCCAAAAGCCGCTTTTGATATTTCCAGCCCGTTGTGTGCAGGCAAAGCAATTGTTTTTTCAGATGCATCAACAGTGGCTGCACCCGCAACTATTAAAACCCGTTATTGGGATTTTGGAGATGGTAAAAAAGATACTGCTATTAGTAATACTGCCCTGTTGCATACCTATAATTTGGCAGGGAGTTACAATGCTACTTTAAGGGTTGCTACGCCATCTGGCTGTTTTAGTGCGGCAGTAATTAAAAATATTACCATTAATCCAAACCCGGTTGTAGATTTTACGCTGCCAGCAGCAGTTTGCTTACCTTATCAGCCAGCACAATTTACAGATGCCACTACCAATGGATCGCAGGTGCTAGCAAGCTGGCGTTGGACTTTTGGGGAGCCGTCCAGTGGTGCAAGGGATACCGCTGTATTGCAAAATCCAACCCATTTGTACAGCAGTACCGGACCTTTTAGTGTTCAGTTGCAGGTAACAAATACTTCGGGTTGTAAAGGCGATACAACAAAAGTTTTAAAA
>JBBQTZ010000265.1:0-6116 GCA_038234405.1 Chitinophagales bacterium | reverse complement strand
AATTACTAGTATTAACAGGCACTCAGTTATTTCGCAGGGTAGATATCCTGGTCTTGTTATTCCAAAAGAGACACTTGTGGAGGTAATGGGGGGCAGGGCTCCAAGGTTGTTAATGGATATTCATACTGAAAGTGATGTGAACAAACCAAATGTTCATCTAAGTGAAATAAACGGTCCGGCTAATTCCGATACCTTTAATAATGGCTAAATTAGTTCACCTAAATTTATAGCTTAATTTTTAAGCTAGAGCAAACAACCATGAAAAAGCATTTTACATACGGCTAAATAAGATGGATCATTATTATTTGTTTATTAGTTGAATTAATAACAAATATTGGTGATGTAGTAAAAGGGTTTAAAAAAGGTTGAAATAGTGTAGCAAGCATAGAAAAAAATAAAATAGTAATTTAAAAAAATAAATCAAATAGATAAATTATAATAGATAAATTATAATAGATAAGTAAAATGTTTGTAATTGCTAAAGTTCTTCATTACGCTATCTTTATCTATTTCAATACTTTTGTTGTAAAAAATATTTTAAAATAGATTTATGTTGTTATCCATTGATTGGGCTATTATAGTTGAAAAATTGGTTTTAATTATCGTTGTTGTAATGTCGTCGTTGGTAATAGCAATGTACACCACTTATGGTGAACGAAAAGTAGCAGCCCTTTTACAAGATAGGCGTGGCCCAAACAGAGCAGGCCCTGGAGGCATATTTCAACCGCTTGCAGATGGTTTAAAGTTATTTTTTAAAGAAGAAATTATACCAAATTTTTCATCTAAGTTTTTATTTATTCTTGGTCCATGTTTGGCAATGCTTACTGCTATGATGACTGGAGCTGTTATTCCGTGGGGCGATAAGGTTCATTTTTTTGATAGAGATATTAACTTGCAAATTGCAGACGTCAACATAGGTATCTTATATGTATTTGGTGTGGTAAGTATGGGTGTTTATGGCATCATGATTGGTAGTTGGGCAAGTAATAACAAGTTTTCATTAATGGGCGGTTTAAGAGCTGCATCGCAAATAATAAGTTATGAATTAGCAATGGGTATCGCTCTAATAGCCTTGCTAATGGTTACGGGTACACTCAGCCTTAAAACAATGGTTGGTTTTCAAATGGATGGATATTGGAATATTGTAAAGCAACCGCTTGGGTTTCTAATCTTTTTAATTTGTGTATTTGCTGAATGTAATCGAACACCTTTTGATTTACCCGAAGCAGAAAATGAATTAATTGGGGGGTATCATACAGAATATTCTTCTATGAAACTGGGATTTTATTTATTTGCAGAGTATATAAATATGTTTATAAGTAGCTCTGTAATGGTAAGCTTGTTTTTTGGTGGGTACGATATTCCTTTTGTAAATGATGCACAGCTTACACAAAATATTGGTGTAAACTGGACGGCACTTTTACATTTGTTCTCTTTTTTAGCCAAAGCCATATTTTTTCTCTACCTATTTATGTGGGTAAGGTGGACTATTCCCCGTTTCCGTTACGATCAATTAATGAACCTTGGCTGGAAGATTTTAATTCCTTTAGCTTTGTTTAATATGCTTGTTACAGGAGCGCTTGTACTTCTTCAACAAAATAACTGGCATTTTTAAGCCAATAAAAATATATTTGCACAAAATTTTAAACAAGGCATTTTCAGATATACCACATGCAACCACTTACCAACAAATCAAAGCCAGTAGATAGAAGGCCAATGAGTTTTGCAGAAAGGCTTTATTTGCCTGCAATTGCAAAAGGCATGGCTATTACTTTTGGCCACATGTTTAAGAAACGACCTACAATTAATTACCCTGAAGTTACAAGGCCTTTCAGCCCTGTATTTAGAGGTTTACATATTTTAAACCGTGATGCTGAAGGAAGAGAAAACTGCACAGCTTGTGGTTTATGTGCTGTTGCATGCCCTGCAGAAGCCATTACAATGGAGGCTGCGGAAAGGCAAACAGGAGAAGAACATTTGTATAGGGAAGAAAAATATGCCGCTAAATATGAAATTAACATGCTTCGGTGTATATTTTGTGGTTTGTGCGAAGAGGCTTGTCCTAAAGATGCCATTTACCTTAGTGAAACTTTTGCACCTGCAAATTTTCAACGGAAGGGTTTCATTTACAAAAAAGATGATTTATTGATACCGCACCCAATTAATGAAAAAGAAGCTTACGAAAAAGCCAGAGGCGGAAGAGTAAAAATTTAGCTTTCATAATATAACATTCAAAATTTACTTTTTTGAAATTCAATATTTGTAATTCTTAATTTAAAATGGGTATAACTGCAATATTATTTTGGTTCTTAAGTGCTCTTGCCATTGTTGGAGCCTTAATGGTGGTAGTAAGTAAAAATCCTGTTTACAGTATTCTATATTTAATTATAACTTTTTTTGCCATTTCAGGGCATTATGTTTTGTTAAATGCTCAATTTTTAGCTATTGTAAATATTATAGTATATGCGGGCGCTATCATGGTTTTATTTTTATTTGTTGTAATGCTCATGAACTTGAATGCAGAAACTGAACCACCTCAAAAAAAGCGTTACCTGTTCTTTGCTGGAGTTATTGCCGGCTGTAGCTTAATGCTGGTTTTAGTTGCAGCTCTTAAAAGCAGTGCGGCAGGTAACCAGTTAGTACAAATGAAAGATGGAGATGTTGGCTTAATCAGTAATTTGGGTAGAGTATTATTTACTCAATATGTATTTCCTTTCGAAATAAGTAGCGTTTTGTTTTTGAGTGCCATGATTGGTGCTGTAATAATTTCAAAAAAAGAAAATGTTCATCCGGAATAGCATGCTGCTAAGCATGCTATTGTTGATTTACTGCTGATAATACTGTTGATAATACAGTTGATAATACTGTTGATTTTAATAAATAAGTTTAACCCTTTATATGCCTATCAATTATTACATATTCCTATCATTGGCATTATTTTGCATTGGTATAATCGGTGTATTAACCCGCAGGAATGCTATCATTATTTTTATGTGTGTCGAGTTAATGTTGAATGCAGCTAATCTGTTATTGGTTGCCTTTTCCAAAATGCATCATCTCGCTTTAGGTGTCAACTTTCCAACATTGGCAAGTGAAGCGCAGGTTTTTGTATTTTTTATAATGGTGGTAGCAGCGGCAGAAGTTAGTGTAGGCTTAGCTATTATTGTTATGTTGTATAGAAATACTCATTCGGTAGATGTTAACTTTTTAAACAGGTTAAAGAATTAGAAGGCCTGTTCTTTAAAGGTATCATGGATATAAAAAATTATTTTAAATCTTTTAAACAAAAATTCTCCTTTTGGGGATAGGGGCATGAACAATATTTTACAAATAGTATGGTTGATTCCTTTTCTACCGCTTGTTGGTTTTTTAGTCAATGGCTTGGGAAGAAAATCATTATCAAAATCAGTCTCAGGCATTATTGGTTGTGCTACAATTCTTGGATCTTTTATCTTGAGTATCTGGGTTTTTATCCAGGTTAAAAATGGTAATACTTTTGTAGCACATTATTACGATTTTGTAAATACAGCAGCTTTAAAAATTGGTTTCGATTTTCAGATAGACCAGCTATCTTCCCTTTTTCTCTTAATCATTACCGGTGTAGGGTTTCTTATACATCTTTATTCAACTTCTTACATGCATGAAGAAGATAATAAGGATTTTGCCAAATATTTTGCCTTCCTTAATTTATTTGTTTTTTCAATGTTATTGCTTGTAATGGGCGGTAACTATATTATCATGTTTATAGGTTGGGAGGGTGTTGGATTGTGCTCATATTTATTGATAGGTTACTGGTTTAAAAATAACGAGTACAATGATGCAGCTAAAAAGGCATTTATAATGAACCGCATTGGTGATCTCGGTTTTTTATTGGCTGTATTTTGGTTAATGTCTAAAACTGGTACAGCAGATTATCATGAGGTTTTTGCAAATGTTTCCAAACTAACTTTAACAGACATTACTGGAATAACACTTTTAATGTTTGTAGGTGCAACTGGTAAAAGTGCACAAATTCCTTTGTACACCTGGCTACCCGATGCAATGGCTGGCCCTACACCGGTGAGTGCTTTAATACATGCTGCAACCATGGTTACTGCAGGTATTTACATGATTGCAAGAAGTAATGTA
Organism: Chitinophagales bacterium; assembly: GCA_038234405.1. Classification (GTDB taxonomy): domain Bacteria; phylum Bacteroidota; class Bacteroidia; order Chitinophagales; family Chitinophagaceae; genus Ferruginibacter. Next base: position 1,988 of record JBBQTZ010000265.1, on the reverse strand, counting down.
CTGTTTACCATGGCTCCGCTTACCCAATCAGTAATTGCTGTAATTGGCTTGGCCACTGCTATTCTTGCTGCTACTATAGCTCTAAAGCAAAACGATATTAAAAAGGTATTGGCATATTCAACAGTTAGCCAGTTGGGCTATATGTTTCTTGGTCTTGGTGTAGGTGCATACACAGGTGCAGTATTTCATGTTATGACACATGCATTTTTTAAAGCCTTGTTATTTCTGGGCGCCGGTAGTGTAATACACGCAATGGGTGGAGAACAAGATATGCGTAACATGGGCGGATTGAAAAAATACATGAGCGTTACCCATATTACTTTTCTGTTGGGTTGTTTGGCTATAGCTGGTATGCCGCCTTTTTCAGGCTTTTTTAGTAAAGATGAAATTTTAGCTGCCGCCTATGCTAACAGCCCGGTGCTTTGGGGTATTGGTGTTTTAGGAGCATTGATGACTGCTTTTTATATGTTCCGTTTATATGCCATGACATTTCATGGAAAATTTCGTGGTACGCATGAGCAGGAGCACCATTTACATGAAAGTCCCGTTGCAATAACTATTCCTTTAATAGTGCTTGCTATTTTGGCCGTAATTGGTGGTTTTGTTGGTATTCCTGAAATTTTTATGCACGGTGGGCACAAACTAGAAGTATTTTTAGAACCTATTTTTGCGCCAAGTAATGCAATTGCTGCAAAACATCATTTGGAACATGCTACAGAGTATATATTAATGGGTGTATCTGTCGGCGGAGCTCTTATAGCATTACTATACGCCTTCAGCAAGTTTAGCAAGTATGAAAAAACAACTGCTGAAGAATCTGGCTTGGGTAAAATATTTGCCAATAAATGGTATATAGATGAGTTGTACAATACCATTATAGTAAAGCCATTGCAATCTTTTGCCGGTTTTCTTAATAGCCTAGTAGAGAAAAAAGGTATAGATGGTTTTGTAAATGGCGTTGGAAAAGCTATTAATTATGGCAGTCGTCAAATTCGTTTTTTACAAAGCGGGCAAGTAGGCAATTATGTGTTGCTGATGGTTGTAGGTATCTTAATCATGTTTATTATTCAATTTCTTAGTAAATAACTTTCATTCATGTTTGGTAACTATATCATTATTCCGCATTTATTAATCTTTGTTCCATTGGCAGCAGGGTTAATAGCTTTTTTTATAAAAAATGAGAAAAATGTAAAAAACTGGAGCCTGTTTGCAGCTTTGGTTACGCTTTGTGTGGCAGTTGCTGCAATCTATTATCAGGATAATAAAGATCTTAGTGGAAATTCTTTTGGCTATGAATGGTTGAAATACTTAGGTGCCAGTTTTGCGCTTAGTCTCGATGGTGTTGGCCGTACGTTAACCTTATTAACTGCTTTATCATTCCCCATTATTTTTATTGCTACTCAAAATAATAAGTATAAAAATTCAAATTCTTTTTATGGTTTGATGTTGTTATCCCAAGCGGGCTTAATGGGCGTATTTTTAGCAACAGACTGTTTGTTGTTTTATTTCTTTTGGGAATTAGCTTTAATTCCGGTTTATTTTTTAAGTAGCATTTGGGGCGGAGAAAAAAGAATACAAGCCACCTTTAAATTTTTTATATACACTTTTGCAGGCTCCCTACTAATGTTAATAGGTATTATTTATACTTATTTACAAACAGGCGCAACAGCATTTTCTGATCATAGTTTTTCATTAGCTGCTTTTCAAACAGTATTATTACAACCAGCCCAGCAACAATGGTTATTTTGGTTATTTTTTATTGCTTTTGCTATAAAAATGCCAGTATTTCCTTTTCATACATGGCAGCCAGATACCTATGAGCAGTCACCCACAGCGGTTACAATGGTTTTAAGTGGTATAATGGTTAAGATGGGTTTATTTGGTGTAATCCGTTGGTTACTACCTATATTTCCAGCAGCGGTTATAAAGTATGATTCTATAATAATTGGCTTATCTGTATTTGGAATTATTTACGCTAGCCTTGTTGC
>JBBQTZ010000264.1:0-6137 GCA_038234405.1 Chitinophagales bacterium | reverse complement strand
GAGGTTTCACGTTTGACCTCACCCCCAACCCCTCTCCAAAGGAGAGGGGAGCTGGCCTCTGCTGGTGCTGAAATCTTTTCTTGCTTTAATGTGATTAAGATCTTTTCTATCACCTGAGTTAAACTGTTTCTTACTTCGTCGTTAGAAAAACGTAACATTTCAAAACCGTTTTCCAATAGCCAGTTTTGCCTTGCTTTGTCAAAATCAATTTGTGAAATCTCGTTATGATATTCCCCGTCAATTTCCAGGATCAATTTTTTTTCTAAACAAACAAAATCAGGGATGTAGCCAGCAATTGGATGTTGGCGTCTAAATTTAAACCCACCGATTTTTCTGTTTCTTACTTCTTGCCAAATAATATTTTCAGCCCAAGTAAAATTGTGCCGATTGTGTTTAGCAAAGGGCAAAGTATTTCTCCACTCAAAAACAGTACTTGTTATGTATCCTGGCTCGTTGTTATGTGGGGCTGCTGTCCCCCTCTCCTTCGGAGAGGGGTTAGGGGTGAGGTCCTTACTAATGTTAGGGGTGAGGTCATTACCAGTGCTAGGGGTGAGGTCATTACCAGTGCTAGTGGTGAGGTCATTACTACTATTAGTGCTAAGGTCATTACCACTGATGTTAGTATTAACCGTTGGAATAAAATTTTTCACATTTACCCAATCAGTAATATTTCCAAGCGGACCTTCCCCATCTGGCCCGGGGCCGTATTTATCTACATGCGGTAACGTTAGTGGCAGTTCTTCCGCAGCTAAGGGTACAGCAATCCCATCGCTCCAAATAATTGGAAAAGGCTCTCCCCAATAGCGTTGGCGGCTAAAGCCTGCATCCCTCATCCGGTAATTTACCTTGCGTTTACCAATGCCTTGCGTCTCTAATTGCTGGAGTACCATGGGGGTAGCATCCAACATTTTTACCCCATTTAAAAAGCCACTGTTTTCAAGTATAGCCTCTTTGGTGGCATTGGGTTCTTCGCCATTAAAATAGCTTCCAATAATATTGGTGATGGATATGTTAAAATGCCTGGCAAATTTAAAATCTCTTTCATCGCCGCAAGGCACAGCCATAATAGCGCCTGTGCCATAGCCAGACAGTACATATTCACTTATATAAATAGGGATTTTTTTCTCATCAAATGGATTAATGGCATAGGCACCTGTAAAGCAGCCAGTAATCTTTTTTTCAGCCATCCGGTCAATATCAGTTCTACTTTTTACGTAGGCTATGTATTCATCAACATTGCTTGTTTGTTCGGTAGATTTTATTTTTTGTACCAGCTCTAATTCTGGTGCTACTACCATAAAATCTACGCCAAAAATAGTATCTGGCCGGGTGGTGTACACTTTTAAAATGTTAGTATTGCCCTGTATGGCAAAATCTATTTCTGCCCCATGCGATTTGCCGATCCAGTTTCTTTGCATTTCCTTCATGCTATCGCTAAAATCTACACTCTCAAGCCCTTCCAACAGCCTATCTGCATAGTCGGTAATACGTAAATACCATTGGCGCATTTTCTTTTTTACTACCGGGTGGCCACCTCTTTCGCTTACACCATTTACTATTTCATCGTTGGCCAGTACGGTGCCCAATGCTTCGCACCAGTTTACCTCGCCATACTTGCTAAAAGCAAGGCGGTATTCCATAAAAATTTCTTCCTTTTGCTGGTGCGTAAAACTCATCCACTCATTGGCAGTAAATGGCTTTACGGTTGCGTAAAATGGTTGTGGATTGCCTGCTGTTTCAAATTGTTTTTCTAACTGGATAATGGGCATTGCCTTGTTAGTTTCCCTATCAAAATAACTATTAAAAATTTGTAAAAAAATCCACTGAGTCCATTTGTAATAGGTTGCATCGCTTGTGCGTACTTCTCTGCTCCAATCGTAACAAAACCCAATTTTATCCAGTTGTGCTTTAAAAGTAGCAATATTCTTTTTGGTGGTTTCTGCCGGGTGTTGGCCCGTTTCTATTGCATATTGTTCTGCTGGTAGCCCAAAGCTATCAAAACCCATAGGATGCAATACATTAAAGCCTTTAAGCCTTTTATACCTGCTAAATATATCGCTGGCAATATACCCTAACGGATGCCCCACATGCAGGCCCGCACCGCTTGGGTAGGGAAACATATCTAACACATAATATTTGGGTTTATTGCTGCTGTTAGATACTTTGTAAGTGTTGTTTGCTTTCCATTGCGCTTGCCACTTTTGCTCTATCTGGTTAAAATTATACTCCATTAATATTTTTTTTAAGCGTTTTTATCTCGATAAATAAAGGTTTGTTTTTTGGGTGCATCTCACATTGTCGCTCCCAATTTCATTCGGTGGGGACACAGTGTCAAAGTCGTGGTTGTTGTCCTCACCGTCCACCAGGCACTGCATTATTTTAAAATACAACCTATTATTTTTAAACCAGATGTTATAGTTAAAATTATTTTACAGCGTTCAACTATTTCAAATACAAGCCTTTCAGAATATTTTTAACAACAAAATAGTTAACTACTTTATCAGCGAAAAAATAACCCGAAGTTGCGTCTTTATTTTATTGTAACCCTTCAGTATTAACTCTACTGCAAAATTTGGGTTTAACATTCTATCTACAGTATGTTAGCTGCCAATAAAATATATTTGTCCCTCATATTTCTGATGCCGCCAAAAGTACAGTAAAGCAGCTAAAAACCTTTACTTTTGCGGCACTGAATATTGATTATATCGTTGAACTTGTACCAATTTTGTCAAGCTAAGCCAAAATATTCAGTACCACGGGAGTATTAAAAACACAGCCAATTTAGCTAGTTAGCTAGATAAAAGTCGGGAGATCATCCTGGGAGAAAATCCAGTGAGATCATCCAGGGAGATCATCTTGGGTATTTTAATATTATCAAACATCTAATTAATATTTTTTTATGTCTATATACGGAAAAGCACCTTCGGCAAAACGCAGCAAACCTTCTTACGGATATGCAATTGTAGGGGTAGCCATGGTGTTATTTTTATTTGGTGTTGTTGGGTGGCTATTTCTCAACCTAAAAAAATCTGGTGAAATGTTTAGGGAAAATATCCAGGTGCATGCCTGGATAGCGCCTACAGCAAAAAAATTGCAAATTGATTCTATGCAATTGTACATTGCCAGTCAGCCTTACGTAAAAACTGCTGAATATGTAACCAAAGAAAAAGCAATTCAAAAATGGAATGCAGAAAATGATAGCTCATGGAAAAAATTTATTGCCAACAACCCTTTACCAGAAAGTATTGATTTTTATGTAAAGTCAGATTTTATGAATAAAGATAGTTTGGCTTCTTTAAGTAGTTATCTTGAAACAAATTTTGCCGGGGTAATGTCAGAATTTCAGTATCCAAAAGAAACTCTTAATAATGTTAGTTCGCTTACACGGTATGTAGCTTCATTTATTTTGATAGTAGCTGTTATTTTATCCATCATTGTAACTATTTCAATTGATAATACCATACGCTTAGCCATGTACAGTAACCGGTTTTTAATAAAAACTATGCAAATGGTGGGTGCTACCCGGGGTTTTATTGTAAGGCCTCTTAATATACGGGCTGTAATAAATGGGTTGATAGCAGGCTGTATAGCAATATTGGCAGTATTTGGTTTTATATTATTGATAGAAAACTTTGTGCCATGGCTTAGGTTGTTGAGAGATGGCGCAAACATGTCTATCATAATGGGCGGTATTTTAATTTTAGGCATTGTTATTTCACTGGTTAGTACACACCGGTCTGTATTAAAATATCTCCAAATGAAGCTTGATGACCTTTATTAAGCCATGCTGGGAGTTAAAAAAAAGGTTGATGCTTTTGTGTAGAAATAAAGAGAAAGCAGTAAAATGTAAATATTTGCTGGTGTACAAACTACCTGATAGCAAATACTTCTAAAAGACGGATTAAGAAAAAGCGACCAATTTTAAAATTTATTACTTTATTTGCACTCAAAATAATTAAGTTGTATGGCTACTATAAAAAAGCAGGTTTTTGTAAATCCTTTATTTGGTAAAGAAAACTTTATATGGATGCTGGCAGGCGCCCTTGTAATTGCACTAGGTTTTTTTTTAATGGCTGGCGGTAAAAGTGCCGACCCTACCCAGTTTAACGACAATGAAATTTACAGCACCACCAGAATTACCATTGCACCACTGCTAATTATTGCTGGTTTTGTGTTAGAGATTGTTGCCATTATGAAAAAGCCAAAAGAAAGTAAGTAATTTTTTTTAATTGATATTTAAAATGCGATGAATTTAATCGCATTTTTCATTTTACCTATTTAATACATGGAGAGCTTAACCACCATTCAATCAATCATTATCGCCATAGTAGAGGGCTTAACAGAGTTTTTGCCGATTTCATCTACCGGGCACATGATTATTACAGAAAAACTGCTTCAGGTACAAGATACAGATTTTGTAAAAGTATTTACTGTGGCCATTCAGTTGGGTGCTATTTTGGCGGTGGTAGTTTTGTACTGGAAAAAGTTTTTCAATTTTACAAAATGGCAGTTTTACGTAAAGTTGCTAGCTGCTGTTGTGCCCGCTTTAATACTGGGCTTTCTCTTATCAAAGAAAATTGATGCCTTGCTCGAAAGTGCAGTAACTGTTGCCATTACCATGCTAGTGGGCGGTGTGGTATTGCTTTTTGTAGATAATTGGTTTAACAAGCCTGCTATAGATACAGAAGAGAAAATATCTTTTTCAAAAGCAATTATTATTGGTGTTTGGCAATGTCTTGCAATGGTGCCTGGTGTAAGCCGCAGTGCCGCTTCTATTATAGGTGGTATGCAGCAGGGGCTCACCCGCAGTGCTGCTGCTGAATTTTCTTTTTTTTTGGCAGTGCCTACCATGCTTGCAGCTACCGGGTACAAATTGTTGAAATATTACAAAGAAATGGGCGGCTTTTCTACCAATGAATTAAAGCAACTGGCAATAGGTAACCTGGTGGCTTTTGTAGTAGCAATGCTTGCTATTAAATTTTTTATTGGGTTTTTAAAAAAATATGGTTTTAAAGTTTGGGGTATTTATAGAATTGTAGTGGGGTCAATTCTTTTATTACTTATTTACAAAGGCGTAATTAGCTAAGTTACCTTTATTGAAAATTCTACTTTTTTGCATTCAGTAATAAATGCCTTATTTTCCACCTTCAATTACCAACAATGCAAACTGCCAGTAAAAAAGTTATTAATGGATGGGCTATGTACGATTGGGCCAATTCTGTTTATAATCTCGTTATAACCTCCACAATTTTCCCTGCTTATTATGAGTCTATTACAGCCGAGCGTTCTGCCAATGGTATATTTTATGTACATTTTTTAGGCCGTGATTTTGTAAATACTTCCCTCTACAATTACACCATTGCATTTGCACTGCTAATAGTAGCCTTAATATTACCAATACTTACTTCTATTGCAGATTACAAGGGTAATAAAAAGCAGTTTATGGCTTTCTTTTTTACAATAGGAAGCATTGCATGTGGGGCACTGTATTTTTTTATAAACATTAATACTTTATGGATTGGTATACTTTGTATGATTATTGCCTGTGTCTGTTTTTGGAGCAGTAATGTTTTTAGTAATTCTTTTTTGCCAGAAATTGCTGCCCCGCAAGATAGGGACAGGGTTAGCGCAAAGGGGTTTGCTTATGGTTATGTTGGTAGTGTTATTTTACAATTAATCTGCTTCGTTTTTGTAATGAAGAACGATCTTTTTGGTATTACCAAAGGTGATGGTTCAAGAATTTCATTTTTACTGGTTGGCGTATGGTGGCTTGGCTTTGGCTATTTTTCTATATCCCGGCTGCCCAGGCCATTGGCTGCGGGCAATCCAACATCTCCCAATAATATTTTAACAAGTGGTTACAGAGAGCTTATAAAAGTTTGGAAACAATTAAGAGAAATGCCGGTGATAAAAAGGTTTTTGGGAGCTTTTTTCTTTTATAATATGGGGGTACAAACCGTAATGCTGGCAGCAACCTTATATGGAAAAAGTGAGCTGGAAATACCTGTAGAAAATCTGATTATTGCAATTTTACTAATACAGTTGGTTGCTATACCAGGGGCTTTTTTAATCAGTAAATTATCTGGTATTATTGGTAATTTTCAGGCTCTTATGATTGTAATTTTTTTTTGGATATT
>JBBQTZ010000263.1:0-6156 GCA_038234405.1 Chitinophagales bacterium | reverse complement strand
CATAAAATGAGCCTTAATCAATTGACCTAGTAAAAAACGCTTATAGACTGCTGCCCCCCTTGCATCACTAATGGGGGCAATTTCTGTTTGTGCTAAAGCTATTACTTCCGAAATAGTTGTGTTTTCTACCTGTTTCCCTATTAAATATTCAGATGATTTTGTAAGATAAGTTGGTACAGGCCCAACTCCGCCAGCAGATAAATGAGCTGCCACTATACAATTATTTTCTACCTTTAAACTGATGGCAGTATTTACGCTTGCAATATCAAGGTGAGTACGTTTGCTTACTTTTTCGAAATTAAATTTGGTATTGCTACCGGGCAATTCAAAATAAATTTGTTCAATAAATTCATCATTGGTTTTGGCAACATGCTTATACCCTTTGTAAAAGAAACGCAAAGGAATTTCTCTTTTGGATTGTCCATCGCTTAAAACTACTTGCGCATTTAATGCTAAAAAGAAAATGGTGAAATCTCCAATTGGGGATGCATTAACCAAATTACCTGCAATGGTAGCCATATTGCGGATGGGAGTAGAACTTACCAATTTAATGTACTTATCAAGCAAGGGAAAAAATTGCTGAAAAACAGGCGATTCCAACATATCAGTTACCTTGGCAGTAGCTCCTACATAACATATATTTCCTTGCCTTAAAATACCATTCAGGTGTGTTTTGTCACACAAAAAATCAAGTTCATGCTCCAGCATATTATCATGCTCTTTTACATACAAATCTGTACCGCCACCTAAAAACCTTAAAGGCGTTACTGGCTCATTTGCTTTGCCATTTACTGGTAACATTAAGGCTGCTAACCTTGTTTTTATTTGAGAAAAATAAGCAGGCAAAATATTAGTAGCCACTGCGTAGTCAATAGCCGATTCCTGCTGCCGCTGTGCAAGTTTATTAGCAATAGTTGATACCGCCCTTTCTATTGATTTATAGCCGGTGCAGCGGCAAATATTACCGTTTACAGCATCAATTGCATTTTGTTGTGTAACCTTTTTTTCAGATAAACTCAGGCCAGCCAACGATACCATAAAGCCCGGCGTACAAAAGCCGCATTGCGTTGCACCTTCATCTGCAAAACTTTGTTGTATAAAATTGAGTGCCTGCATATTGGTACCTTCTACCGTTACAATATGTTTACCCTGTGCATTACCAATGGCCATTAAGCAGGAGGTAGCAGAGCGGTAAATAAGTTCATTATCAATTATTTCGCCAACTAAAATTGTGCATGCGCCACAGTCACCTTCACGGCAGCCAATTTTAGTGCCGGTAAGGCGCCGGTGATAGCGTATAAAATCCAGCAGCAACAAGCCTTTTGGCAAGGTAGTGCTAATGTCTTTTTCATTTAAAATAAAATGTACCAAGTAAAAAATATTTAGTAAACAAAATAGTTATTCACCAAAAGTTATGGTGATAATAATTAGGCAAACCAATTAAGCGCCATATATGTTTTATGAATAAGAATAACAAATTTTACACTTATTTTCCTTTATAATAAGTAAACTCTCTTTCTACAATTGTTGCAGGCAAATCATTGCGATAACTAAGTTTCTTAATCCAGTTGCCGGCTTTATCATAATCATATTTAAAAACATAATTATCAACCTTGTTACTATCTTTATCAAAAAGCACTTCTTCAATTAAATTGCCTTGAGCATCATACCTGCAAGTGATTTTTTGATAAACAGTGCCATCAGTATTTACACCTGTTTTGCTGATAACTTTTCCCCTGTTATCATACACATAAACTGTCAATATGTTTAAACTGTCGGCGGCAGCCGTAATCTCTTCTTTTATTATATTGCCATCAGTATCATATTGAAAAACGGCCTTACTGTTAAGCGTACCATCTGCATTAAATGAACTAGCTGCAACCTGATTGCCTCTGCTATCATATTCATACTTGTTTTTTTCATCTAACATTCCGGTTGCATTAAACCAATTATACGCCATTAGGTGGTTGGCTGCATCATACTCATAAGTATATTTAGTTACCAAATTGCCATTTGGCTTATATTGATTTTGCTCTACCAGGTTGCCGTTGCCGCTGTATCTGTAATTTAATTTAGATTTTAAACTGCCGCCTGCATTGTACAAAAGCTGTTCTTCTAAAAGGCCGCTTGCATTATATTGATAGGTGTAGCGTACTTTTAAACTACCATTTTGGTTGTAAATATCCTGTTCTGTATGATAGCCTGCCTTGTTAAACAAATGATCTGAATTTTCGCTTGCTCTTGCCCCTTTTACCGGCTTACCAAAATTGTCAATAGCAGTAAAACTTCTTTCTTCCATAGATTGTACGGCAGCTTTTAATTCCATACGCACAAGATCTGTTTTGCCTGTTTGAGCTGCAACGTTGTACACTGCTATTAAAAATAAGAGGATAGATAGATTAAATTTTTTCATTGAAGTACCTGAATGGCTTTTATGATTGATTATTGGAAAAGAAAAAATAACTACATTCTTCCAAATATACAATTATACTGCATTTTGTGCAGCAACCCGTTCATTTAGCAAATTTTTAGTATTGATGTACTTAGATTCAGCGGAAGTTGCAGAGCTAATTATCTCATCTATTTTGGCTACAAAAACATATAATTATGCAATTAAGAATTAAACCCATTTCTTTTAAGGAAATTTTAGATTGTAGTATGCCCAAGCAAATGCATTGAAAAGGATATTTGAAAAACAAGCCAAAAACTATGTGTAACGATTAACCTTTTAAGCGGTTTTATACTTAATACCGAGCAAGTTAATCATTGGTAAAACATCAACTTTAAATTTTAAGTACCATTTCAGTTAGCCATACATAATTATTATACCTTCTCTTGGTAAAACCTTAAGATTTTGCACTATTGCAACATATTTTTCTTTTTCAAAAAACTATGGTATAGTGTTTTCATGTCATTAATCAGTCGTTGTTTAGAGTAACGCTTTATTACATTTTCGTACCCTTTTTTTCCAAAAGAATCACGTAGCGCAGGATCGTCAATTAATTGCTGAACATAACCGGCAAATGCAACCGAATCGCCAACGGCAGTAATAAAGCCTGTTTGTCCATTGATAACAATATCCTCTACTCCGCCTACATTGGTAGTTACTACAGGCTTATGTGCAGCTTGTGCTTCAATAAGCGATACGGGTGTACCTTCATTATTGGAGGTTAAAACAATAATATCAAGCCCAGCAAGCGCTTGATCGATGGCCGTTTCCCAGGAGGTAATTACTATATCTGTTTGTTCTTTTGGCTTAGTGATATAATAGGAACAGCTAAGTTGGAGTTCTGCAGCTTTAATTTTTAATGCCGGCCTTGATTCACCATCGCCAATAATTACAAAACGTACATGGATATTTTTATTTTTATTGGCTTTGATAATTGCTGCTACCTCTAAAAACATTTCATGGTTTTTGATAGGTACCAGCCTTCCAATAATACCTATTATCAGTTCTGATTGGGCAAAGCCATATTTTGCCCGGAAGATGTTTCTTTTATTAACCTGGTCAACTGAAAACTTATCTAAATTAAAACCAAGCGGCACTGTAAAAACTTTTTCGGCTGGTGCAATTTTATATACTTCAATTAATTCTGTACGCTGAGAGTCGCTTACAGCAACAATTGCATCGGTTTTTGTTGCCAGATAAGTTTCCATTTTTACAACTAAGGAGGAAATAAACTTGCTGAAATAAGAATGGAAAACGTGCCCGTGAAAAGTATGAATAATGATGGGAACATGGCAAGCTTTTGCTGCAAGCCGTCCTATTGCACCCGATTTAGAAGCATGTGTATGTACTATGTCTGGCTTATATTGCCGGATAATTTTTTTTATTTTGAAGTAGGCAATAAGATCATAGAAAGGTAAAATACTCCTTCGCATTTCCGAAATTTCTATGGGTGCCAAACCAAGTTCGTGTGCAATATAATAGGCATCCTTTTCTGTATTATCTTTTTTACCTACCAATAAATTAGTTTCAAATTCAGGTGAAAGATAAGCAGTAAGCAGGCTAACGTTATGAGAGGGGCCGCCTATAATAAGTCTGTTATGTATTCGCAATATTTTGTACATAGTAAAGGGTAAATATATGAAAACTGCCTTAATTTATGTTTGGTTTCAACATTTCATTTAATTGGCACATATTTTAACGGTTTACTCTTTTGTGATGGTTTATATTTATGATAAAATAGAAAGAAAGAAATTAAAGGAACGTACGGGTTGTGATAGTGATATTTACAATTGTAATTAGCTAACAGTAAAGTAAGTTTTTAAGAACAAAACAGTAATAAATATCAGATAAAACAAGTGCAATAAATAAGATTGAGCCTTTTTAGAAATTTTTTTAATTAAATACAAAGTATTAAAACTTTTTAAATGAATTTGCCTGCTAAAACCGCTATATGAAAAAAGTTTACCCCAATGCCGCTGCTGCTGTAATTGATATCAAAGATGGAGCTACCATATTACTTGGCGGCTTTGGTTTGTGCGGAATTCCTGAAAATTGCATTGCCGCTTTGGTTGAAAATAAACCGATAAACCTCACTTGTATTTCTAATAATGCAGGGGTAGATGATTTTGGTATTGGACTAATGCTGCAACAAAAGCAGGTTAAAAAAATGATTGCATCGTATGTGGGAGAAAATGCGGAGTTTGAACGGCAATTATTAAGTGGCGAATTGGAGGTAGAACTAATACCGCAGGGCACTTTAGCCACCCGGTGCATGGCAGCAGGCTATGGAATGCCCGCTATTTTTACACCGGCAGGAGTAGGCACAGAAGTAGCTATTGGCAAAGAGGTTAGAACATTTAACAACAAAGAATACCTGCTGGAATACGCTTTTGACGCAGATTTTGCCCTTGTAAAAGCATGGAAAGGAGATACCGATGGTAACCTTATTTTTAGGCAAACTGCCAGAAATTTTAATCCTTTAATGGCTATGGCAGGCAAAATAACCATTGCAGAAGTAGAAGAATTGGTATTGGCTGGTGAACTGGATCCCGACCAAATACATACGCCTGGCATTTATGTACATCGCATTTTTGAAGGGCAACAGTATCAAAAAAGAATAGAACAACGAACTGTATTAAACCCAGGTTTAAAAGTAGTAGATTGATTAGTTTATTCAGAATAAAATTAACCAAATAACCGGTTTACCCACATGTTAAATAAAAATCAAATTGCCCAAAGACTAGCCAAAGAACTACAAGATGGGTTTTATGTAAACCTTGGTATTGGCATCCCTACATTAGTAGCTAATTACATTCCCAAAGGGATAAAAGTGGTATTACAAAGTGAAAATGGCCTGCTTGGCATGGGGCCATTTCCAACAGCAGGTGCGGAAGATGCGGATTTAATCAATGCAGGTAAACAAACCATTACCACCATCCAAGGGTCCTCTTTTTTTGATAGTGCAATGAGTTTTGGTATGATAAGAGCCGGCAAGGTAGATCTTACTATACTTGGTGCAATGGAAGTAAGCGAACGAGGAGACATTGCCAACTGGAAAATACCCGGTAAAATGGTGAAGGGAATGGGTGGTGCCATGGATTTGGTAGCAAGTGCTAAAAATATCATCGTTGCTATGATGCATACCAACCCAAAAGGAGAATCCAAACTTTTACCTGCTTGCGGATTGCCGCTTACCGGTGTACGTTGCGTAAAAAAAATTGTAACAGATTTGGCAGTTTTAGAAATATTACCGGAAGGTGGTTTTAAGTTACTGGAAAGAGCCCCGGGTGTATCTGTTGAAGAAATAAAAATGAAAACAGCAGGTAAATTGATTGTGGAAGATAACATTCCAGAGATAACATTCCAGAGATAACATTCCAGAGATAACATTCCAGAGATAACATTCCAGAAATAACATTCCAGAGATAACATTCCAGAGATAACATTCCAAAAATAACATTCCAGAAATAACATTCTAGTATAATAACAGCTTTAAACTTTAGCACATGACTATCAACTACAACATACTATTTAAGCAAGTATTTTCTTTCTATATGTTCCTGCTTTTTTTGCTGCCTACCCTTTGTAAAGCACAAGTAACAATGCCTGCGCCATCGCCCAAACAAAATATAGAACAAGAATTTGGACTAGGAAAAATTCAAATTAATTACAGCAGACCGAGCAGTAAAGGCAGAAAGGTTTTTGGG
>JBBQTZ010000262.1:0-6201 GCA_038234405.1 Chitinophagales bacterium | reverse complement strand
TAGAAAAAGTATTACTATCCGCTCCATCATATTTTATACTTTTTCTGTCGGTAACATCATTTATATCAACATAATAAGGTCGTAATAACCCAAGAGATAATCCTCCACCAAAATTACCTGTAACTGCAACCCCATTTTTATTTGTTTTGTTGCCTAATAAAATTTGTTGCTGTACGCCCAATTTTACCGGGTAGAAAAAATTTATTTTTCCAAAAATAAACGGCGAAGTTGGTAAAAAAGGATCACTCTGCTTTTGCTCTTTTTGGTGCTTTCTTTCTGAAATATCTAATTGAAAAAGAAGTGCCTTTTTTACAGATTGTGCCTTACCTATTTCTAAAAAAGCACCATAACCATCATTGGCAAGTTTAAACCCAAAAACGGTATGTTTACGGTATGCAATTACACCCTCTTCCTCCTGTTTGATAAGGGCATTAATTCTTTGCTTCTTTTCATCCTTAAGTTCTTTTTTTGATTTTTGAGCCACTACCCACAATGTAGTTAGTAAAGCAAAACAAATAAATAATATTTTACGCATAGTGTATGTTTACTTCAGTAAATTTAGGCAAAAATAGTACAATGACAGCAACCATTCAATACCAGGGAAATTTAAGATGCCAGGCCACCCATTTACAAAGCGAAACAACTATAGAAACGGATGCACCTACAGATAATAAAGGAAAGGGCGAACGTTTTTCACCAACCGATCTTGTATGTACCGCATTGGCTACTTGTATGATAACCACTATGGCAATACGTTCTGGCGAAATTAATGTAGAATTGCAAGGCACAACTATAGCTGTACAAAAACACATGTTACCTAACCCAAGGCGTATATCTAAGATAGAAGTAGTTGTAACTTACCCCGCCGCCTTGCAGTTAACTGAGCAATCTTTTAATTTTTTAAAAACTGTTGGAGACAACTGCCCGGTAATTAAAAGTTTGCACGAGGGGCTCGAAATCATTACCACTTATAATACCGCTAATGGGCAAGTATTTTTAGATAAAGTTAACTAATTCACTAAAATACAAAAACTTAAACCTCCTTCAGGATAAAGAGGTTTAAGTTTTAAAGTTTATATCTATAGTATTTTAACTGCAAAAGCCGGGTTTAATTTCCCCTTAATAATTTATTGCCAATAGCGCATTCAAGGCATCGCTTATTATTACAATATTCATTTTTTAGGTAAATAAGTGCCTGAGTATCAAAAGCTGTTTTTACTTTTATGCCAATTGCTTCAAATCCCCTGGTAATATTATTTTTTTCGGCGGCAATCTGTTCCATCCATTGCAGGGCCCTATCTTTTAAAATAGTATCTCCATGTACAATGCCATAAGTAAATAAAATAGGAATTACAGTATTAATTAAAATATTATCTGCCATTTGCAGCCCAAGCCGCTTCTCTTTATAAGCACTCGCCTCATCTGGCATATAGTGATAGTGCCAGTAATCATTTGCTGTTACATCCATCATTTTTTTTACCACCTGTACATCAGTGGTATCTTTAATGATAGAAAATAAATGAACACTATTGTGTACCAACATAGCTAATTGCGCCAGCCGCACCGTAGGGAAATTAGATGGCCGCATTCTCAAAAAATACATTGGTGCATCAGGCACACATAGCTGGTATTTCTTTTGTAAAAAATTGTACTCTTTCTGCAGCATTACCATATAACTATCTTTAAAATCGCCGGTAAGCATTGAGGCCTGGCCAAAAAGTAACGCTTCTACCTGTTGTATCTGGGTTTTGTGCTTTGCCATTACGGTAAGCGGTATAGACATAGCTATTTTTTCAAAAGAATCGCTATTAATTTTTACACCAAAGTTTTTGGCCAGCAACCACCAAAAAGTTTCTTCCCAATGGTTATTGTTTTTTTGCAGATAAGCTTTTATCAAAGCAGATTTTTGCTGCAATCTTTCTACCAGCATCCGCTCTTTCCATATCGCCCATATAAGTGACGGAGCAAGTTGTATATTCTTTTCACAAGGAATAAATTTGGCAATCGTCATCATATCCTCATATTTTTTTAAAAGCAACTTGGGTACCTTATCAAAAAGTTCTAAAGAGGGAAAGGGAAGCATTACGCTAGTGTCGTTTTTCCAAACCACATGCAATACCACATTGTTGTAATGTTTATCAATGCCATGCTTGTGCAGCACCCAGTCATACGCTTGTATATGTAATTCCACATGGCCGGCCCAAATTGCATCACCTATTTTAATTTTTGCATTAACAAAATCAGGCCCCTGATTGGTATTTAAGTTTCCAGGATGTAATATTACTATTGGCTCACCATCAGATGTTTCAAGGTTAGCAGTATTAAAATATTGAAACTGCCAGATGTATTGAAGTAATTTTTCAGTCATGCCTTTTAGAAATACTGTATAATTGATTACTCAATATACAATAAAAACAGCTTTTTTTTTATAGTAAAAATTTGGGCATGTTATTAGAAATAGTTTAAAACGAGGCATAAAGCAACAAGGGCAGGCAAAATAAATACCAACTAAATGGCAACTAAACCCAGCTTTTTAAGATGAAATAGTTAGAGGGCGTAAACTACAAAATCTATACTTTAATAGAAAGGATTAGGTATTTTGTTCGTAAACGAAGACTGGTTATGGCCTTGAATAAAAAGTACTGGAGATTTTCTCCATCAGCCGTTAAAAAAACAATTCCGCCCGGCCTAAACCATTCGGACGGGCCCGCCCGGACTGAGCCATTCAGACGGGCTTGATTTTATTTGTTACTTTTTTTTATCAACCTGTCCCGAAAAAATCGGGAGAAAAAAAATTAAACAGATGCCAGCTAAGGAATGTAAAGGCTTTGCGAACAAAATACTTAATCCTATTAATAGATTACCATAATGCAATAGCTTGCACAACTTTACTCACAGGCAAGCCCATTACATTATAAAAATCTCCTTTTACGGATTGAATACCAACCACACCAATCCATTCTTGTATAGCATAAGCACCAGCCTTATCAAAAGGAGCATATTTATCAACATAAAAGGTTATTGCATCGGCTGTTAAGGGGTAAAAGGTAACTTCTGTAGTATCTGAAAAAACTACCTCCTTGGTAGCATCCATTAACACTACTCCAGTTATTACGGTATGGGTTTTACCAGAAAGTTTGTTTAGTATTTCAATTGCATGCTGCCTGTTTAAAGGTTTACCTATAATTTCATTATCTATTACAACAATTGTATCTGCTGCAACAATAATTTTATGAGCATTAGCGGTATCCTGTATAAATTCTTTAACTGCTAAAGCTTTATTCCTTGCTATGTGCACAGCCACGTCTGCTACAGATAAATCTGCCGGATACCACTCATCTGTAGGCTTTATAATAATTTCAAAAGGCACTTCTGCCCATTCTAATAATTGCTTTCTTCGGGGAGATTGAGATGCCAGTATAATGCCAGTCTTTGAAGTAAATATGCTGCCTGTCATAATTGTATCAATATTTTCAAAATCACAAAATGGTACTTCCTTATAAATAAAATCTAATTACAATCATAGAAAGTATTCCCATTAACATTACCCATTTTATCAAACTACTAATTTGATGAAAGTCGGCACTAGTTTGCGCCTTAAAATTTTTTTGTAAAATAATAATTAAGGGTAATATTAATAAAAAAAGGCTGTAAATACCACTCCACCACCAAGCCGAATAAAAGGCATAAATCTGAATAAGTGCAATTGCTCCTATCAATACCACTAACCAAACACCTGTAAATACCTTTGCGGCAGGTACACCTAATACAATCGGCATTGTTTTACAACCATAGCTTTTGTCGCCTTCCATATCCTCCATATCTTTTACAACTTCTCTAATAAGAGAAATTACAAATGCAAAACCTGCATACAAGGCTGTAAACATATAAATTCGCTTCATTGCCTCATTCATTATATAAAAATGAGCATCATTATTTAAGTAAACATCATTTACTGCAAAATACAATACAACTATCGCCCAGGAAGTAAGTGCAGCAATAATAATATTGCCCGAAAGTAATTTTCTTTTAAATGTAGTTGAGTAAAACCAAAGTACAATTGTACAAATTATATTTGCTATAGCTATAATAACATTAGTGTACCAGGCTACATAAATACTTATTATAATGCCTGTAATAGAAAAAAAAAGATGCAATAAAATGGCTGTTCGTCTTTTGATAATTTTTTCAATAACCATTTTTTGTGGCTTATTGATCTGGTCAATATTTATATCAAAATAATCATTAATAATGTATCCTGCAGCAGATATTAGCAAGGATGCTATCAATAATAATACAAACAAAAAAGGTGTTAATGAATGAGAGAAACTTACATAATCAACTGGCAACAAAGGCCGTAAAATACAATAATAAAAAAGCAATTGAGATAATGCAATAAAAACAACATTAGGCCAACGAATTAATCTAAAAAAGGCAGAAAGTAGTTTCATATTCATTTTTCAGGTGCTAAAATAAACAATGTGGCCATCAAAAACAGTATTGTCTATTTTAACAAAGTGAAACTTTTCTTAATTAATAAAATAATACCGAAAAAATTTTATATTCAATACCAAAGAAACTAATAGTAAGAAGGTAGTTTACTTACTTTTAATTTCTATTATACAATACCAAACTCAATACCAACTTACGTATGCAGGCAGCTTCTACAACCGCAAAACCCTCTACCGTTTACTAGACGCATTGCGTGGCATTGCCGCTATAATGGTAGTCATTTTTCATATTTTAGAAGCCCATGCCAAAAGCCGTTTCGATCAAATAATTAACCATGGCTATCTTGCTGTAGATTTTTTCTTTTTACTTTCCGGGTATGTTATTGGCTATGCATACGACGATCGATGGGGCAAAATGACAATAACTGAATTTTTTAAACGCAGGCTTATAAGGCTTCAGCCAAGGGTAAATAATAGGGATGATTATTGGAGCAATATGTTTCTACTTTCAAGATTCAGTAATATGGCCTGGTATTAGCGAAGTACCCGTGTGGAAAATGTTAATGATCATGCTAATTGGCTTTACATGTATACCTGTACCAATTTCTATGGATATCCGTGGCTGGTCAGAAATGCATCCACTAGATGGACCGGGATAGTCATTATTTTTTGAAAACATCGCAAATATATTATAGGCCCTTTTTGTAAGAAAATTTTCAAAGATGGCACTGTGGGTAATAGTTTTAATTAGCGGCCTAACATTGATTTATTTTACGGTAACCAGCAAAAATGGTGATGTAATTGGAGGCTGGGCATTAAAACCTGCTCAACTTCGCATTGGCTTTACCCGTATGATGTACCCATTTTTTGCAGGCCTTTTGCTTTGTCGTTTAGGCAAAATAATTCATATTAAACAAGCATTTCTTTGGAGTAGTTTATTAATAATATCGATATTATCAAACCCACGCCTTGGAAGT
The DNA here is from genome assembly GCA_038234405.1 of Chitinophagales bacterium. Taxonomy (GTDB): domain Bacteria; phylum Bacteroidota; class Bacteroidia; order Chitinophagales; family Chitinophagaceae; genus Ferruginibacter. Next base: position 773 of record JBBQTZ010000262.1, on the reverse strand, counting down.
CCATCAAGTGTGTGGATAAACGGATTATACGAATCACTCTGCATTATTTTCATCTTCCCCATAATAGTTTTGATAGGTGCAGGAGGAAATATAACTACTAAACCTGTAAAAATTACTGTGCAAGTTTTGTGGCGATATATCGTACCCAATTTACATTACACATTACCCGCTAATAAATATTTACACTGCTTGGGTAGCTAATAACAAAGTTCCTTTACTTAAAGCGTATCCATACGGCATACTCCTTTTAATGTCCGCCGTTCTAATTGCCTGCATTTCACTTAAACTATATAATGAACCAGTAAGGAGATGGCTAAAAATAAAATATTTAGTATAGCATATAGCTGTTTAAACAAATAATTAAATCTGTTACATACCAATTACCATAAAAACTATACTTTATATCAACAATAACAGTAAACAAAATTCCCTTCCAATCCCAGCCACCTTCACCTCTATTTTTTTATGCGCAAAATAAAATAAATTATTATGGCGTGCCCCTATCGGGTCGGGCTTTACACTGCAAGTCCTCGGCAGGCTGCGTTGCACTTCGCCTGCCTGCGGGCTTTCCGTTTCAATCCCTCACGCTTGCCTATCCACAACTATTATACGGCCATTAGCAGCAGTATGCAGGCAAAAATTATAACCCACCTAATAAATAATTTACCCCATAGCAGTAGTATATTGTTAACCAAAATAAAAATTAAAGATCCCTTTGTCTAGCTGTAGAAAATGCAGTTGCAGCAGTATTTGCGGTTGTATTTACAGTTGTA
>JBBQTZ010000261.1:0-6227 GCA_038234405.1 Chitinophagales bacterium | reverse complement strand
TCTCCGTTAATATTTTAATAATGGTTGCCACTGTATTGGTATGTGGCTTTGGTTCTGGCAAGGCTTCTATAATTTCTTTTAAAAATGCTTTATCCAATTTCCAGATCACCTGCATTATTTGTTCCTCTGCTTTTGTAAGTACTTTCATAATTTAAATTGATATGACAAACCTATAACTAAATAATTAGTTTAACAACTAAATTTTTAGTTTTATTTTACTTTAACAGCTTTTGAAATAAATAAAATTTTATTACGGCCTTTGTACAGGCTAAATTTGCTTTTTAATAAAATTAGAACCATCATTCATCTTATATCAAACTTTAAATAATTAATATAAAATGTCGCAATCCATTATAGACCTAAAAAATGTAAATATTTACCAGAGCAAAAGTCTTATACTTAGTGATGTGAATATTGCAGTAAACAAAGGAGAGTTTGTGTACCTGGTAGGTAAAACTGGTACTGGTAAAAGCAGTCTTTTAAAAACTTTATATGGCGATTTGCAGCTTACAGAAGGTGAAGGTTGGGTAGTAGGGTATAACCTTAGGGAACTTGACTGGAAAAAAACACCCTTTTTGAGACGTAGCATTGGCGTAGTTTTTCAGGATTTTCAATTATTAACAGATCGAACTGTAAATGAAAACCTAAAGTTTGTACTAAAAGCTACCGGCTGGAAAGATGAAAAATTAATGGATGAGAAAATAGCTGATGTATTAGATAAAGTTGGGCTTAAAACCAAAGGATTTAAAATGCCTTTTGAATTGAGCGGAGGAGAGCAGCAAAGGGTAGATATTGCCCGGGCATTGCTCAATTCACCTAAATTAATTTTAGCAGATGAACCTACAGGTAACCTCGATCCGGAAACAAGCGATGAAATAATGCAACTGCTGTTTCAGATTAGTAAAGATTACAGCACCTCTATAATGATGGCTACCCATGATTATATGGTTATAAATAAATTTCCTACACGAACGATTAAAACAGAAAGAGGAAAAGTTTGGGATAATGCAAGTGTAACGGTATAAATGTTTTGCAATTTGATAAAAAACGTGGCCATTCTGTATTGGCCACGTTTTTTTTGTTCACAAAAATTGATCTTCTGACCAAAACACTTCTGCTATTTTTTCAAAGTTTTTTTGATTGTTGTATAATGATTGCAGTACAGTTTGCCGGTGTATGTTTTCCACTTCTTCAAACGGGATGTGGTACAAGTAATTTATCGCAATTTTAAAATCATCTACATCATCACCAATTGCACACAGTGCCTCAAGACCACTACCATCTACACCTGCTTTGTTTACAATACAATGTCTTCCGTTGTATAATGCATTTAGCAGTTTAAGCTTTACACCTGTGTTATTAAAAGAGGGTAGTATATTGATTTGTGCTTTTGCAATCATATCATGCAATTCTTTATCGCCAGGGTTAGCTACCAAACAGGTATGATTATGTTGATGTGCCAAAAAAGTAAGTTTTTGGGATGGATTTTTACCTGCAATTACAAAAGGGACTTTTATTTCACTAAATACCTTTTCAAGCAACCAAATGGCAGCTTCTTCATTTTCAACAATGCCAAGGTTGCCATGATAAAGACAAAAAGAACCAAGTCCTTCTCTTCCATCGGCTTGTGTAAACGGTATAAAAACCGGCAATAATTGTATATCAGGGGCATTAAATTCCGATTTGTACAAATCAACATCCTGCTGGCTTACAGCGGCAATTTTACTTGTTTTGCATATTTGTTGTTCATACTTTTTCAGCATGTTGCTTTCATGTTGATAGTAAAACTTGCGAAAGGGATTTTTTTCGTGTAAAGCAAGGTGATGGTAATATTCAAACTCTGCATTGTGCAGGCGGAGTAAAATAATTCTGTTGGTAAGTTTGCCAGCAAATAAATAATAGCTGCAATGAATACCTTCAATTAAAATTGGATGATTGTCTTTTTGCAAATTTGCAAGCAGCGCATCACTTTTTCGGGAGTTTACAATGTAAGGTAGCCGCAGCGATATAGGGTTTATCTTCCTTCTTGGATAATAGGTTACAGTTTCACAGTATTTATTTAGTTCTTGCTGTGGGGCACGTTTGTTTAAAAAACAGTGGAGATGTATTTTAACTCCCGCCTCCTTTAAAGTTTTTATTTTGTAAAATAAATCAACTACACCACCAAAGTCCGCAGGCCAGGGCACATCATGCGTAATTATGTGTAAAATTCGTTCAGCCATTTTTTAAGTTTATTAATATATTTCAAAAAGCTTTTGAGAGCAGTGTACTTTACCATAACGTTTTATAAAACGCTAACAGCTTTTTTTCTTCCTCCTGCCAGTTGAAAACAAGCTTTGCCTGTTTGCAACCATCCGCTAATTGATTATATAAGAACCCGTCATTTAATAAATTGTTCAATTGCAGCGCAAGGTTAGTACTACCTAAATCATTTACAAGTAAAGCAATTGGATATCGATTGTTGATTTCTTCATAAACAGGAAAACCTACGCAAAGTTGTGGTATGCCAGCCTGCAGATAATCGAAAAAACGGTTGGCTAAAGAGTAATAATTACTTTTACCTGCATCATCAAATAAAGTAATACCTGCATAAGCTATCCTGGTTATTGCCCTTAGTTTATCTGGTGGCACATTGCCCATAAATATTACTTTATCCTCTACATGGTGCAAAGCAACCAAGGCTTTTGTTTGCTCCATAAAATTACCTTCACCGCAAATAATTAACCTGCAGCCAACATTTTTCATGGCAGGAATGAGTGTTTCAAAACACCGTCCTTCGTTTACAGAGCCTTGGTAAAGGAAAAATTTTTCGCCCGGTGCAATAATATCATTGACATATTCACTCAATGCTGTTGTTGTTTCTCTATACAATGCAATATTTCTAACTACATCATAATTTACCCCATACAAAGTCTTAAACTCATTTGCAATAGGTTGATTTACAGTATAACCATTTGTAAATTTTGGTACAGTAAACTTTTCAATTGCTTTCCATACTTTATAAATGGCAGGCCTTGTAGCAATTTCCTTCATTTCACAAAAAAGCTCATGGGCATCATAAATCCGGATTTTTTTTCTTAGAGCAGATACTACATAACATGGTAGAATACTATCTAAATCAATTGCACAAATAGCATCTGTTTTTTTAAATAGAAGATAAATTAGTAACCGCAGGTTATAAGCTACATAGAATAATTTGCCTTTTTCAAACAAACAGTTTAGTCTTTTTTGTTGAAATAGCTGAGGCGTTAATGGTACAGACTCCTTTTTAATTCTTCCTACAAGCAATACTTTGTAGCCATCGTTGGCAAGCGAAGTACAAATGCGCTGCATCCGCTGATCGTAAGATAAATCTGTTGTAACGGTGAATATAATTGTTTGTTTACTATACATGTGCTAAGGTGTAAAGCTTTTAAATTTTTAACCGGCATTTAAAAGCAAGCTATTTTGCTTTGGTAATGTTGCAAGTTTACGATTTTGATTTGAAGCTAAACGTTTTTGAATAAGGCAATAAACACATATTATGGTTTATGGTTACTAACTTTATAAATAACTAAGTTTATTAAACCAGAATTTTGAAGTTTAAAATTTATAACTTGGGTTACAATACTTTTAAACCAGGCTTTAAAAACATTTTTTACGTATTAATAGCTTACTATTTTTGCCAGCAAAAAATTACCTGAAACACATATCTGTATTGGATTTGAAAACCTCTTTACGATTTATACTGCAAAATATGGGTTAATGCTTTGTTTTTGCTAAATCAAATAAATTTGAAAATGGATTTCTCAAATAATTTAGCTACTTTCGCATCCGAAATAAAAAAGATATCTAACAAAGACGTTACTAAAAACAAAGAAATGCCTTACTTAACAATTGAAAAAAGAGCAAATATTTTTGCTGAATTTGGTGGAAAAACCACCAACACCGGTTCTATTGAAGGACAAGTAGCTTTATTGACACTTCGTATTAATTCAATTTCTGAACATCTGAAAACCAACAGAAAAGATTTTTCTTCACAAAGAGGATTGATGAAGATGGTAGGTCAACGCAAGCGTTTACTAACTTACCTAAGCAAACACAATCTCACGGGTTACAGGGCTTTAATCGAAAAACTAGGTCTTCGTAAATAAGTTAAACAAAATGTTTGAAAAAATTAATTCCCAACTATTTTTATAACGGTTGGGAATTATTTTTATTTGCTCCCTTAAATTTTCTGATTGACACCATTTTAAAAATCTTTAATTATTTACGACTATGAGTTTACAAGCTACATCGGTATCATTTGATATAGGCGGTGGCCGGATGGTTACCATCGAAACAGGTAAAATGGCTCGTCAGGCAGACGGAGCTGTTGTTGTAAGGCAGGGCGACTGCATGTTATTAGCAACAGTAGTTGCAAATAAAGAGCCAAAAGAAGGACAAAACTTCTTCCCATTATCAGTAGATTACCAGGAAAAATTTTCATCTGCAGGCAGGATACCAGGTTCATTTTTTAAAAGAGAATCCAGGTTAAATGACTACGAAATACTAACCAGCCGTTTGATAGACAGGGCGTTACGTCCTTTATTTCCTGAAGATTACTTATGTGATGTACAGGTTTTAATTAGTCTTTTATCCAGTGATGCGGAAGTTTTACCAGACGCATTGGCTTGTCTTGCTGCATCTGCTGCCCTGGCTGTTTCAGATATTCCTATCCAGGAAATTATATCTGAAGTACGCATTGGCAGAAAAGATGGCAATTTCATCATTAACCCAAGCCGGTCTGAATTAGCTTCCTGCGATTTGGAATTCATCATTGCTGCAACTGAAAATAACATCATGATGGTGGAAGGTGAGGCAAATGAGTGCCAGGAAGAAGATTTAATTAAAGCAATTGAACTAGCGCATGAAGCGGTAAAAGTTCAGATAAATGCTCAAAAAGAATTAAGAGAAAAATTAGGCCTTACCACTAAAAGAGAATACAAAAAGCCTTATCGAAACGAAGAATTAAACGAAAAAATAATTGCTTTTGCAAAGGATAAAATGCATGCCATTGCATCTGCTGCCTCAGTTAAACACGAACGCAGCGATGCTTTCAGTGCTTTAAATAAGGAAGTAAAAGATTTTTTTGCAGAAGATATCTCAGATGAAGATAAAAAATTGATTGGCCATTATGTAGGAGAATTGCAATATTATGTTGTACGGGACATGATACTGAATGATAGAAAAAGATTGGATGGACGAGGAACTGAAGACATTCGTAACTTAAATATGGAAACAAGTATTTTGCCAACTCCACATGGCTCTTCTTTGTTTACAAGAGGCGAAACGCAATCTTTAACTACCGTTACATTTGGTACACCACTAGATGAGTTGTTGGTAGAAAGTGCTTTTAAATCGGATTACACTAAATTTATTTTGCATTATAATTTTCCTCCGTTTAGTACCGGCGAAGTAAAAATGATGAGAGGTGTAGGACGTAGAGAAGTAGGACACGGTAACCTGGCCATGCGATCATTAAAAAAAATGATGCCAGGTAGCGAATATCCTTATACTGTAAGAGTAGTAAGTGATATCTTAGAAAGTAATGGTTCATCTTCAATGGCTACAGTTTGTGCAGGTTCGCTTGCGCTGATGGATGCAGGCGTGCCCATTAAAAAGCACGTAAGTGGTGTTGCTATGGGCTTAATTAAAAAAGATGATCAGTTTGCAGTATTAACAGATATTTTGGGAGATGAAGATCACCTGGGAGATATGGATTTTAAAGTAACCGGTACCCGTGATGGTATTTGTGGCGTACAGATGGATATAAAAGTGGATGGTTTAAGTATGGATATCATGCGCCAGGCTTTAGAACAAGCACGTAAAGGCCGGCTTCATATATTGGATGCTATGTATGACTGCATGCCAGCACATAGAGAAGAAGTAAAACCGCATGCTCCACGTATGGTAAAATTAACCATTGATAAAGAATATATTGGAGCTATTATAGGTCCCGGAGGAAAAGTTATTCAGGAAATGCAGCGTGAAACCGGTGCTACTATCAACATTGAAGAAGTAAACAACGTAGGCGAAGTAAGTGTTTTCTCTGCTTCAAAAGAAGGTTTAGACAAGGCTGTAAACTGGATTAAAGGTTTAGTAGCTTTACCAGTTGTAGGAGATACTTACGAAGGAACCATCAAGAGTATTAAAGAGTTTGGTGCGTTTGTAGAATTTTTACCAAAAAAAGAAGGTTTGTTACACAT